>JBDTMS010000143.1:0-8063 GCA_039934195.1 Betaproteobacteria bacterium | reverse complement strand
ATTAATGGAGCTGCTGGTAGATCCGTTCGGCAAGCTCGCGGCTGATGCCTTCGACTTGGCCGATTTCATCGACACTGGCCGCGATCAGGCCGCGGAGCCCGCCGAAGCGCACCAGCAGCTTTTGCCTGCGCTTGGCTCCGATGCCGGCGATGCTTTCCAGCGTGGACGTGCGCCGCGCTCGTCCACGGCGGTTGCGGTGTCCTGTTATCGCAAACCGGTGCGCCTCGTCCCGAATCTGCTGGATTAGATGCAGCCCGGGATGATCCGACGACAGTTGTATTGCTTGATTCGATCCGGACACGATCAGTTGCTCGAGGCCGGGCTTGCGCTCTTCGCCTTTGGCAACGCCGATCAGCGCGATGCCGCCGAGCCCCAGCTCTTCCATCACCTCGCGCGCAACGCCGACTTGGCCTTTACCGCCATCGACCAGGATGAGATCGGGTAGCTTACCCTCGCCCGCCACGATTTTTCGATAGCGCCGATCAAGCACCTCGCGCATGGCTGCGTAATCATCCCCGGCATTCGCGGTGCGGATGTTGAAGCGCCGATAGTCGCTTTTCTTCATGCCACCTTCGTCGTACACCACGCACGAGCCCACGGTCGCTTCACCTGAGGTGTGACTGATGTCGAAGCATTCGATACGCGCAAGAGTAACCGGAAGGGACAGCGCCTGCTGCAGCGAATGCAGCCGCGCTTCTTGCGTCGACTGCATTTGCACCGACTGGCGAATCGCCGCACGTGCATTGGCTTCGGCCATCGATAGCCAGACGCGCCGCTCGCCGCCGGATGCCAGGCAAATCTGGACACGATGGCCGGCTTGGGCGCTCAACACCTGCTCGAGCGGTTCGGACTCGATCGCACGATTGACGAACACCAGCGGCGGCGCTTCGCGATTCAAATAGTGCTGGCCGAGAAATGCTTCCAGTGCGTGCTTTTCGTCGTAGCCTTCAGCGTGCTCCGGAAAAAAGCTCTTGTCGCCGCGGTGCTGCCCGGCACGCACGGTCACGAGATTGACACAGGTGAGGCCCTCTTCCATTGCGATCGCCACGATATCCAGATTGCGAGATTTACTGTCGCTGCTGACGAATTGTCGCTGCCGCACGCCGCGCAGCGCGCGCGTCTGATCACGAAACATTGCGGCAGTTTCGAACTGCTCGCTCTGTGCAGCCTGCTGCATGCGCGCTTCGAGCTTCTCGATCACCTCATCGTCACGGCCGAGTAGAAACAGCTCCGCGTTGCGCACGTCCTCAGCATAGTTCGCCTCATCGATAAGTCCCACGCACGGCGCGGTGCAGCGGTGAATCTGATGCAGCAGGCAAGGCCGTGACCGATTGCTGAACACGGTGTCCTCACAGGTACGCAGCCGAAACACTTTTTGCATGAGCTGAATACTTTCGCGTACCGCGCTGGCGCTGGAAAAAGGCCCGAAATAACGGTTGATCTTGTCCAGGGCGCCGCGATGAAAGCCCAACCGAGGATATGCCTGACCGGTAATGGTGAGAAACGGATACGATTTGTCGTCCCGGTACAAAATGTTGTAGCGGGGCGCGAAAGTCTTGATGTGATTGTTTTCGAGCAGCAGCGCTTCCGATTCGGAGCGCGTGACCGTCGTCTCGATCTGCCGCACCTGCCCGACCATCGATTGTATGCGCGGATCGAGCGAGCCGGTCTTCTGAAAGTAAGACGCTACCCGCTTCTTGAGATCGCGTGCTTTGCCGACATAGAGCACCGTGCCGACGCCATTCATCATGCGGTAGACGCCCGGCCGATGCGGAAGCGCGGCAATGACCTCGGCCAAATTCGGCAGGCTCGCGTCGTCCACCGGCGCTGCCGTCGCATGGGTCTTTTCCGGCCTGGCAAGGCTCGTGGCGTGAGCAGGAATTTTGGTCATGTTTCGCAAGCGGATCGGATGGCCGGCGCGGCGCAGCCTGGCAAGAATAACGACTCGTGTCCGGGCTCATCCTCGCAGCACACACAGACGGAATCCGACGCCGAAGGCTGCCCTGTGTCGTCGTCGGTATTATAACGGGCAGCGGTGGCGCCGGCCTGGTTCTGCGATGCAAGAGCGTCCCGCAGCTGCCCACCCTTACAAGACAAGACACGGTGTGTCGCGGCACCTTCCAGTGTCTCGCGGCACAACCCAGCTGCCGCTGCAGCACGACCCCGTATCGCGAGCGCGACCACTACCCCGCGGCAGAACTTGGCAATGGTTAGCTTGACCCAATCCAGTGGTCCAAGCCAGTCGTAGTGGCGGGTTCAGCGCAAGCGACAATCCTGATGTTTCCGGATGTAGGGTTCAGGTAGAATCGCGCCTTTTCCGCAGCATAGGCCGCTAGCCATGGCAAAAGTCCTCGCAACCGAAATTCGCGCCGCCAATCTGATCGAGTGGGACAAGCGCGTCTGGCGCGTGCTCAAGTCCTATCACGTGCATGTCGGCGGCCGTGGAGGGGCCTTCATGCAGGTCGAAATGAAGGACATCGAGGCCGGGACCAAAGTGAACCAGCGGTTTCGCACGGACGAGAAAATCGAGCGCGCGTTCGTCGAAAGCCGCGACATGCAGTACATGTACAACGACGGCGACAGCTTCTGGTTCATGGATCAGAGCAACTATGAGCAGCTCAATCTGCCGCGGGATCTGATCGAAGGTCAGGTGGAATATCTTCTGCCCAACACCGACGTGCAGGTGAACTTCCACAACGAACGGCCGATCGGCGTACAAATGCCGCCGAGCGTCGTGCTCACCATCACAGAGACCGAGCCGATCTTGAAAGGTGCGACCGCCACCGGCTCGTTCAAGCCCGCGACGATGGAAACCGGCTTAATCGTGATGGTTCCCCCGTTTGTCGGTCAGGGCGAGAAAATCAAGATCAACACCGATTCAGGCGAGTACATCGAACGCGTTTGACGGGCCGGCGTTTCTCGGGCGTCGAACGCGTTCGACGCGAGCGTTACTCGGGCCTGGTGAATGGAATTATCGTCGCGCTGATCGATGGTTCAGGCAGGGTCTGCGACAACGCGTCGGGCTCGGAGAACGCCAGCAGCGCCTCGCGCAGGTCGGTGAATCGATCCCACATCAGGGTTTGCAGCAGGATCGCTGCGCCCAGCGGCGTCTTCGCCCGTGTGCGTTCGAGATCAATGCGAAATTGCAACCCGCGCAGGCGTTTTTGATGCTCGAGCGGCGCCTGCTCGATGAATGCTTCAATCGTATTTCTGCGTTTCCGCTCAAATTCGGCTGGGTCGTCGGCGGCTAGCCGCTGCCACTCTTCAAGATCGAACTGCACGTGGTCTATTCCCTATCTTCTGCCGAGGCGCAAGTCTAAGCCATTCGCGCGGAACGGCTCCAGAATAGATTCAGCATTGCCGCCGAATAAGGATCGCAAAGGGCATGCTCAGCGAGGCAGCCGGCGCCGGTCAATTCGGGCTGCGGATGACGTCATCGATACCGCACGGATCTCGCGGGAGACGCCGCGTCTCCTCCAGCACGCCAGGTCGCTCTCCTCATACTGAAGACGAAAAAACGACCGCCAGATTGACAATTAGGCGAGCACCGACGCTACCGTGACGCCGAGCTGCAGCTAACTGCGCGTGAGCTCGGTCAAGGCGGACGCGTGTAATGCATCCGCTTGCGCAATCGCAAGCGAGGTGTATGCGGGACGTGCACGCATGCGAGAAATGTGCTCCTGACGCGAATCATCCGGCCGCCAATTCAGTCCCGCAAGCAGCTCATCCGCCAGCAGCGGACGGTTGCAGACGAGCACGACGTCACAGCCGGCACTGAGCGCCGCGTCGGCGCGAGCAACGATCCCACCCGCCACCGATGCCGCAGCCATGCTTAGATCGTCGCTGAACACGACGCCTTCGAAGCCGAGCTCCTCACGAAGTATTTGCCGCAGCCAGACGCGAGAGAATCCGGCCGGTTTGTCGTCGACTTCGGAGTAAATCACGTGTGCAGGCATGATGCCCGCGAGCAGCGCTGCCAGACGGGTGAATGGAACCAGGTCGCGTGCGCGAATGTCATCGAGGCTGCGGCGGTCGATCGGAAAATCGGTGTGCGAGTCTTCTGCGACGAAGCCGTGTCCGGGAAAATGTTTGCCCACCGCAACCACGCCGCCACGTGCCAGCCCAGTCATCAAGCACATGGCAAGCTCACTGACCGCGCTCGGATCGCGATGAAACGAGCGGTCGCCGATCACGCTGCTCGGTCCGAAGTCGAGATCGAGCACCGGCGTGAAGCTGAAATCCACACCGCTGGACGCAAGCTCGGTTGCAATGATAAAGCCCGCAGCTTCGGCGCGTCTCCGCGCAATCGCCCGGTCGGTATCCCATTGCGCGCCGAGCTCTCGCATCGGCGGCAGTGCGGTAAAGCCGGTACGAAAACGCTGCACGCGGCCGCCTTCATGGTCAACCGCAATCAGCAATTCCGGCGAACGCACTGCGCGAATCTCCGCAGTCAGCGCAGCAATCTGTTCGGGCGCTGCATAGTTTCGCGCAAATAGAATTACACCGCCTGTAAGCGGGTGCAACAGACGCGTGCGATCCGCATCGGTCAAGGCGTGCCCGACGACGTCCAGCATTACCGGTCCGAGTGAATGCGCCGTCACTTCGATCAGCTCTCCAGCACAACGACCGCACACGCCAGGCTGCGCTCATGCGTCAACGTGATGTGGTGGACCCGGATGCCGCGGCTGTCCGACAGCGCCTGCAAAGGCGGCGCGAGCTCCAGCAGCGGACGGCCCAATGCATCGTGATTGACGCTGATGTAGGTAAGCAGCACCGGCGCTCGCAAGCCGGTGCCATACGCTTTGCCGAAGGCTTCCTTGGCGGCGAACCGGCTGGCGAGGTAACGATCGCGATGCGCGCTTGCACGATACCCTGCCCATTCGCTCGCCCCGAGAATGCGTTGCGCCAATCGCTCACCATAGCGCTCGATCATGCGAGTGACGCGCGGAATCTCCACCATGTCTGCGCCGATCCCGAGAATCAACGCTGCACGCCTCGACAGGCATTCATGATGGCCTTCATCTCGCGCACGGCCTGCTCCCATCCGACGAACACGGCATGCGCTACGATCGCATGGCCGATATTGAGCTCGCTGAGCTCTGCAATCGCGGCGATGGGATGCACGTTGTGATAATGCAGGCCGTGGCCCGCATTTACCTTGAGGCCGCTCGCTGCCGCATGACGCGCCGCCTGGATGATGCGGTCCAGCCGCTCGTCTCGCTGCGCGTCGTTCTCGGCGTCGGCGTAGGAACCGGTGTGGATCTCGATCACCGGTGCGCCCGCCTCGCACGCAGCATCGATCTGGCCCGCGTCGGCGTCGATGAACAGCGAGACTCGAATTCCGGCGGCTGCCAGCTGCGCGCACGCATCCCGAACTTGCGCCACATTCGCTTGGACGTCGAGCCCGCCTTCGGTAGTGAGCTCTGCGCGGCGCTCCGGCACTAGACAGACATCATGCGGCCGGGTCGCTGCAGCGATCGCGAGCATCTGCGGCGTCACCGCGATCTCGAGGTTCATGCGCGTGGTGAGTACCTTGCGCAGCACCGACACGTCGTCATCCTGGATATGCCGGCGGTCCTCGCGAAGATGTAGCGTGATCGCGTCGGCGCCGGCCGTCTCCGCTATCAGCGCCGCCTGCACCGGACTCGGATAATGCGTGCCACGCGCCTGACGCAACGTTGCGATGTGATCGATGTTGATGCCCAGTTGGATCATCGAAGAGGCCTGATAAGAATCTAAATCTGCTGCATCTCGAGTAGAAGCTGCCGAGTATGCAGAACCTGCCCGCCGAGATAATGATTCAAAATGTAGCGCATCAGCGCGCGGCTTTCCTGCATCGTCGATGCAAGACGGTAATCATCGATCGCCATATCGAGCAGCGTTCTACCCATTACATCGATCCGGCCGCTCGAGCTCGGCTCGGGCTGTAAAGCGGGCCCAGCTTCGAGCAGATACGTATAGCGCGCATCCGATCGAATCGCATCGCCCTGCGCATCGCGATCCAGCAGCAGGCCGTAACCGAGCTCGCGCAGTAGTAATTTTTCGAAACGGCGCAGCGTGCGGGCGTGGCCGTCCTGCGTTCGCAGCGCACTCAGAGCATTGTCGTAGGCGTCGTATAAATGTTCGTGGGCGTCTTCCCGTTGCATCAGTTTCAGTAGCAGCTCGTTTAGGTAGAACCCGCACAGCAGACTCATGCCGCCCAGTTGTGCATGTCCCGCCAGGCCTTCGGCTCGATGCAGCGTTCGCAATTCCGATTTGCCGGCCCAGCTAAGGCTAAGCGGCTGGAATGCCATGAGCATTCCGCGTAATGCCGAACGTGGCCGCCGCGCGCCGCGCGCAACCAGGCCCAGGCGGCCGAAATTGCGCGAGAACACTTCGATGACGAGGCTGGTTTCCTTAAACGGATATGCATGCAGGACATAGGCCGCCTCGTCGTCTTGCGTTCCATGCCGCAAACGCGCGCTCTTGGGCGCGGCGGCTGGCTGCGTGCGCTGCTGTGCGAGCTCCGGTGCCGCGTCTTGCAGATCAATCGTCATTCGTAACCCAGCCGCTGCAGCATCTTCGGATCTTCGCCCCAGCCGCGCTTGACGCGCACCCAAACCTCCAGATATACCTTGCCGCCGAACAGACGCTCCATATCTTGGCGCGCCTGCGTCGCAATGGCTTTGAGCTGCTCACCGCCCTTGCCGATAACGATGGCCTTTTGGCTCGGCCGATCCACCAGGATGGTCGCACCGATCCGTCGCAGGCCTTCGGACGTCTCGAAGTTCTCCACTTCGACGGCAGCCGCATAAGGAATCTCTTCACCGAGCAGGCGAAACAATTTTTCGCGGATCATCTCCGCTGCAAGAAAGCGCTCGCTGCGATCGGTGAAGTCATCCTCGTCATAGAGCGAGGGGCTGGCCGGAAGATGCGGCTTGGCTGCACCGAGCAGCTCATCGACCTGGCGTCCGGTGCGCGCACTGATCGGAATGATTGCCGCAAAAGCATGTCGGCTGGACAGATCCTGGATAAACGGCAGCAGCCGATTCTTGTCCGTCACGGCGTCCACTTTATTGACTGCGAGCAGTACCGGTGGACCATCCTTGAGCTCTTTCAAAACCGCCGCATCGGCCGGACCGAATGCGAGCGCCTCGACCACGAAAATCACTACATCGACTCGCAGCAGTGTATCGACCACGGTTCTGTTCAACGCGCGATTCAAGCGTCCGGAGTGACGCGACTGCAGACCCGGCGTATCGACAAACGCAAATTGCGCATCGGGCTGACTGACGATGCCGATAATCGAATGACGCGTGGTTTGCGGCCGCGGCGAGGTGATGCTGAGCTTGTGGCCAACCAGGCGATTGAGCAACGTCGATTTACCGACGTTGGGCCGACCGACCAGCGCAATATAGCCGGCACGATGTTCCGCTTCCGCGCTCACCGATGCGAGAGATTCGCTCACGCCTTCGCTGCCTCGTCGTAAGCGCGGCCCGCTGCGCCCTGCTCGGCGGCGCGCCTGCTCGCCCCCTCGCCTAAGGTCCGAATGCCAAGCTCCGGAATCGCGCACTCGACTTCGAAGTGTTGTTCATGCGCCTCGCCCGATACACGAACAACGCGGTATTGCGGCAGCGAAAGATGGCGGCTTTGCACATATTCCTGCAATTGCGTTTTGGAATCCTTACCCAGCACTTGCGGATCGATTTCATTGAGCCACTGCGCATAGATACGCGCCAATACATCGCGCGCCGCATCGAAACCGCCGTCCAGGAAAATGGCGCCCGTGAGTGCCTCGAAAGCGTCGGCCAGGATCGAAGGACGGCGAAATCCGCCGCTTTTCACCTCGCCCTCGCCGAGCCGAAGCGCTTTGCCGAGATCGAGTACAAGCGCTATCTGGCTCAGCGTGTCTTGATTGACGAGGCCGGCTCTGAGCCGCGATAGATGCCCTTCCGGTAGGGCAGGGAAACGCGCAAAGAGAAGAGCGGCGATCGAGCAATTGAGGACGCTGTCACCGAGAAATTCCAAACGCTCGTTGTGCGGCGTGCTGTGGCTGCGATGCGTCAGTGCCTGGCGCAGCAGTT
>JBDTMS010000142.1:0-8118 GCA_039934195.1 Betaproteobacteria bacterium | reverse complement strand
GCTCGGGCGGCACCGGCGAGACCGGCAGCGCCAGGACTTCGATACCTTCTTCGCGTAGTTCTGCGACTTCTTCACGCGAGGCCTGGCCCCGGATCGGCCGCTCAGGCGCATCGCCCTGGAAAATCTGGCGCGCTTCGTCGGGAAACCGATCGCCGACATCTTCGGTATGCTTGATCACGTACTCGAGAAATTTGGCCTGCAGACGCGACATGAAATCGGGACTGCCGGTGATTGCGGTTTCTTTGTTGTCTTCTCCGCGTTGGACCGTGATGTGCGGCGCGCTCGGCAATTTCGCAACTGCCACCGAGCCGCATACCGGGCAGGCGAGCTGACCGGCGTCATGTTGATGTACGAACGCTTGAGGCGAAGCGAACCATGCTTCGAATTTATGCGCGTTCTCGCAAGATAAGTTGTAGACGACCACGGCAGCTCTTCTTTTTTGTGCGAATTGGGTAACTGCGAGTCTAGGGTCAGGGCGCCGAGCGCGCAAGCTCCTTGGGTCCTTTCACAAAAGCTTGCTCTGCGATAATACATGCGGCGCGTTTCGACGACAACGGGGCGCGGCGCGTAAAAGCACCGCTGTGCGACGAGGGATTTTTGCAGGCCGAAACTTAGCGCCTCAGATTTCGGTCGAACTGGATCGCTCTCGGAATGATCGCACGCGGACGCTAGCACTGATCAAGCCGAACCCGCGCGCAAACACTCATTGCCGGATGAACTAAACAAATGCAGTTTGACAACGGCGGTGCCCGGTACTTTGTTCAATGCTGCTCTTCGATCTCGTAGAAACCTCGAGGCTTATCACCTCTACCAGCAAGCGGCTGGAGAAGATCAAACTGCTTGCCGATTGCTTGCGGCGTCTTGCCGGCGATGAAATCGAGATCGGCGTTGGCTATCTGTCCGGCGAAATCCGACAGCAGAAACTCGGTGTGGGGTATGCAACTGTTCTCGCTTCGCGACCGGAGCGCGAAACAACGACGCCTGAAGTGACGTTGACCGAAGTCGATCGCACGCTCGCCGCCGTTGCCGGCGTGAGTGGAAAAGGCTCGATCGAGCGGCGCAAGCAATTGCTCGGCGATTTGCTGGCACGCATGTCTGCGCAGGAACAGTCCTACGTGCGCCGATTGTTACTCGGCGAGCTGCGTCAAGGCGCTCTTGCGGGACTGATGATCGACGCGCTCGCGCGCGCCGCGCAGGTTGCCACTGCCGATGTGCGCCGTGCCGCAATGCTTGCCGGTGGTATCGCACCGATCGCCACGAGCGCAATGACCGAAGGGCAAGCGGGCCTGCAACGCTATACGCTGCGTTTATTTCACGCCGTCACGCCAATGCTCGCGCAACCCGCACAGGACATGGCGGAAGCGATGCGACAACTCGGCACTGCGGCGCTGGAGTGGAAACTCGACGGCGCGCGCATCCAAGTACACAAGCACAACGATGAGGTGCGCATCTACAGCCGCGGCATGAATGATGTCAGCGTCGCCGTGCCGGAAATCGTGGAGGCAGTGCGCGCGCTCGATGCAGATGCGTTGATCCTCGACGGCGAAGCGATTGCGCTGCGCGAAGACGCTCGACCGCATCCGTTTCAGATCACGATGCGGCGCTTCGGACGTCGCCTCGATGTAAGCGCGATGCGTGAAACGTTGCCGCTCAGCGCATTTTTTTTCGACTGCCTGCGACTGCGCGATAGCGATCTCATCGATCGTCCCTATCTCGAGCGGCTCGCAGCTTTGGCGCAGATCATTCCCGACGCGATGCGCATACCGGGTCTGATTACCGACGATGTCGATGCAGCGCAACTGTTCTTCGATCAGGCGCTGCAGCGCGGACACGAAGGCGTGATGGCGAAGTCACCGCACTCGCTGTACGAGGCCGGCAACCGCGGCAGCAGCTGGCTCAAGATAAAATCGGCGCACACCTTGGATCTCGTGATCCTCGCGGCCGAATGGGGAAGCGGCAGACGGCGCGGCTGGCTTTCCAATCTGCACCTAGGTGCGCGCGACCCGGTGGCCGGTACATTCATCATGCTGGGGAAAACCTTCAAGGGGCTCACCGACGCCATGTTGGAATGGCAGACGCAAAAGCTGCTCGAGCTCGAAACATCGCGGGACGCCATCATCGTATATGTGCGCCCCGAGGTCGTCGTTGAAATCGCCGTCAACGAGATTCAGAACAGCGCGCAATATCCCGGCGGCCTCGCCTTACGGTTTGCGCGAGTGAAGGCTTATCGAACGGACAAGCGTCCCGACGAGGCCGATACGATCGATAGCGTGCGCGCCTTGTTTACGCACCACACGGGGGCGCCGAATGGCGAGCCGACGTAATACAGGTACGCGTTCACATGCATCGCACGCACGCGCCGCCGGTGTTTTGCTCAAGCCCGACGCCAGTTGGCCGATATGGCGCTGTGAGCGTGCGCCTTAAAACACCTCACTTTCCCGCTGGCCGGCTGCGTAGGATGGCACTATGCGTATAGCACCTCCACCGGTAAGCGAGGTTCTCAATCCAACGTAAGGCTGCGAGGCGATCAGCAGAACGCAGTGGAACAATTCGTCATGGATTTCTCAGCACTACGCCACGAAGCATTCACGGCGAAGCTCGCGGTACACCGCGTCGCTGCTTTCTATAATGAGCTCAGGCGCGCCGATCTGATCAGCCGTTTCCCGGAAATGCCCGCTACCTTAAGCGGCTTCGAGCTGAGCAGTCTGTTCGAGCACTACGCGGACTGGAGCGGTAAGCTCGAGCTCGCATTACGCGAAGAAATGATTCGGCTGTCGGTGGAAGCAGAATGGGCGGTAAATGCTTACGCGAAACTGCGCTATGGCTTTAGTCCGGGCGAAGACATTCAAGTCATCTTGCCGGGTGGCGAGCGGCCGGTCCGGTTTCGCGTATTCAAGGTGTTCCTGCAGAGCACGACCGAAAGCGACGTTCGCCTGGACGGCGTGCAACTCAACCCAGATGGCACCCCGGGTGTGCATTGGGACTTATATTTGGCGGGGCCGGGCGAGATTCAGTTGAAAAAATCCACTCGCAAGGCGCCTGGCGTGGCCTGGGCGCGACCGTAATTCGCAAGTTGCACAAGCTCACCCGCGCCGGGTTGGTCCACGCAGTTCCCGCGTCGTGTTAGATCCGCGCAGTTCGATTCGCGCAGCGCCTTATGATCGGCGCAAACGCGCAGGTACCGCTCAGGCGCGCTGAAATGTCTCCCCCGCAGCGCTGATCAACGCTTCCAGCGCCTTCCAATCTACCGGTTTCACCAGATGATGATCGAAGCCCGCCTGCTCTGAGCGGAGACGATCTTCGGCTTGCCCGTATCCCGTGATCGCCGCAACGATCGGCTGTACGCCACTACAGGCCTGCCGCAGGCGCCGAATGACTTCGTAGCCATCCATGCCCGGCAACCCGATATCGCACAGGACGATCTGCGGTTCGAACTGCTGCGCCAGGATCAGTGCACTGGGCCCGTCGCCCGCTTTGCGCACGTCGTGCCCGAACATCTCGAGCAGCACGCACATAGCGTCTGCCGAATCGACGTTGTCATCCACCAGCAAGATGCGACAGCCGTTCGCTAGCGGCACTGCGCCGGGTTTCGCTGCGACGCGCTCCGTCGGTTGTCCGCTCTCGGTTGCGAGCGGCAGCTCGACGGTAAATTCACTGCCTTGTCCAAGTCCTGCACTGTTCGCCTGCACGCTGCCTCCATGAGCCTCTACCAGGCGGCGCACCAGGGTCAGGCCGATGCCCAATCCACCTTCTGCGCGCGCCAGCGATCGTTCCGCTTGCGTAAATAGATCGAAAACGCCGGCAAGCGCGTCGGCGGGAATTCCGATTCCGTTGTCTTTCACCGTAATTATGACGCTCTCGCCGCGACGTTCCGCGTCGATGCGAATCTGCCCGCTGGCTGGCGTGTACTTGGTGGCGTTGTTCAACAAGTTCGCGATAACCTGTGACAAGCGGATCGCATCGCAATCGACATAGATCGGCGCATCCGGCAACGCGACCGTCAGCTGATGATTATGCGCTTCGATCAGCGGGCGGCTGGTCTCGACCGCGCGCTCGACGATGCGCGCCAATGCGACGCGGCTCTTTTTCAGCGTTATCTTGCCTTGCGTCAGCCTCGATACGTCAAGCAGATCGTCCACCAGCCGCACCAAGTGTTCGACCTGCCGATCGATGACGTCGCGGCCCCACGCCAGCGTCGGGTCGGTGATCTCGATCCGTCGCATGACGCCGATAGCGCTGCGAATCGGGGCTAGGGGATTGCGCAACTCATGCGCGAGCATCGCGAGAAACTCGTCTTTTTTGCGGTCGGTTTCCTGCAGGCTGCGCTCGGCGCGCTTGAGCAGCGTGATATCGATCAAAGTAACGATCCAGGTAACATCGTTGCTCGCTTCCTGATCGAGCACTTTCGCGCTCGCCAGCAAATCAAGCGTCCGACTGTTGCCCTGTTGATAGGTGATCGGCATGCCACGCACCTCGCGACCGCCGGTTATCGCCTCGATCAGTTGCGTCGCGCCCGCGCAGACGGCGTCGAACGATTTACCAATGCATGCTGCACCGAGCAGCGACATTCCCGCTTGATTCGCGCGCCGCACTCGCGCATTCGAATCGCACAAAAGCATCACATCCGATGCCTGATCGAGAATGGCGCGATTGAGCTTCTCCGAATGCGCGATCTCTTGATTGCGATGGTAGTCGGACAGATCGGTCACGATCGCGCACAGTCCATGAAAACCGTCGGTCACCAGCTCGCTCAAGGCAATTTGCACGGTGATTGCCGTGCCGTCGGGTCGCCGCAATCGACAGTCGGCCCGAGCGCGCCCGCCTGCAGCTTCGCGCATCAGCTCGCGCAGCATCGGCCGGTCGAGCGGCACCACCATCTCGCTGATCGGCCGCCCCAGAACCGGCTCATCGAGCAGTTGCAGAAGATCGCGAAAGCGTGGATTGCAATACAGGACATCGCCGTCCTGGCTGATGGTGAGCGCGGCTTCCTGCATGTGCTCGACCAACACCCGATACGGCGCATCGGCGCTTTGCAGCGCGTACACCTGCGGACCGCTACTGCTCTGCACGACGATGGCGTCGGCTGCGCCGCGCCGCAAAGCGTCCAGGGTATCTTCGGCGTTGCGCAGGCGCTCGTACAGCGACTCGAGCTCGAATGCGCTCAACTGCGCGCCGGCTTGCTGGGGCGATTCCATTTTCGGACGCGCTAAATCAGGGGCAGATCGAGGCACGTCGACAAGCGCGCCGATTCGTACATATCGCCGATCATCCGTCGCACCGGATAGGGCTGCTGCTTCACCAACATCGGCACCGCGATCACCTGATCATCCTGCGCAAACACGGGCTCGTGATAGATGTCGATGACACGCAGATCATAATGGCCATGCAGGCGTTTTTCGCATAGCGCTTTTACGTTCGCGATCGCGCTCATCGAGCGTGCGCTCGCGCCGGCCACGTAAAGCGACAGCACATAGTGTTCAGGCTCGGTCGGCACATCGTCGAATCCTGCTGGCTTGATGATCATCGCAGCCGTCCGTTCAAACCTGCCGACGCAGATCCAATCCAACGAGCGCCCGCTCCTCGTTGGACAGGTCGCCGATAATCTTCTTGATCGGTTGAGGTAGTTTTCGCACCAGGGTCGGCACCGCTATGATCTGATCGCCCTCGGCGAGCTGGGGCTCGCGCAGCAGATCGATGATCTCGATTCGGTAACGCATTGCCAAATGTCCTTCGCACAATTTCTTGAGATTGGCGAGCGCCGCGAGCGACTTCGGTGTTTGCCCGGCGACATAGAGACGCAGCTCCCAGCATTCGCCTTCCTGCGGGCCAACGTTGAGCGCCTCGGGCATACGATTGTTTGCAGCGCTCTGGTCGCGTGGCGCATCGCTGGCCATCATCTTCCTCACTTCGGTTGCGGATACATTCATTCGGCTGCGAGCGTTGCCTGGTAAGCCACGCGCGCCGATCCGGTCAGCACCCCGCTCGGACCGCGGCATACAGCCATTACCTCGAGTCCGCGATCGGAAAAAACCAGCTCCCGCACTTGTCGCGAATGATTCATGCCGCGCGACTTCACAACGTAGATGCCGCGATTGCGCTCGGTGTCGATTTCGATGTTCATCACGCCTATCCAGGTGTCGACGATCGACGAGATGCCGACTTCGGAAGCTTCTCGACCGAGATCAAGCGCGCCGCTCGTGAGGCTGGTAAGAAGTGTCGTAACTTGTCGTACCTTGAGCGTGTCGAGTAAGCGAATCAGCAACGCCTGCACATCGGGCGCAATCACACCCGTGAGGAGCGCACTGATCGGGTCGACGACGACGATGTCCGGTTTGAATTGCTCGATGCGCTTCAACATGCCGGCGAGATGCGCTTCGAGTCCCAAAACGGTAGGGCGGTCGCAGGCGAACTGCAAGCTCGTGCCTATTGCTGCGCGCAGATCGATGCCGACAGAGCGCATGTTGCGAACGATCTGATCGATCGATTCTTCGAACGAGAAAAATAAGCATCGCTCGCCGCGCGCGCAGGCGGCGGCAACGAAGCTCGCTGCTAAAGTGGTTTTGCCGGTGCCCGCGGTACCCGACAGCAAAATACTGCTGCCACGGAAAAATCCCGCGCCACCGAGCATCGCATCGAGCGTTTGAATCCCGGTCGATACCCGCTCATTGCTCGCGCCGTGCGCGAGACCTGCGGATGTCAAGGGTAGTACGGTGATGCCATCGCGATCGATCAAGAACGGGTATTCGTTGGTGCCGTGCACCGAGCCGCGATACTTAACAACGCGCAAACGCCGGGTCGACACCTGTCCGACGACGCGATGATCGAGCAGGATCACGCAGTCGGACACGTATTCCTCCAAACCTTCGCGCGTGAGCGACTGGCTGCCGCGTTCGCCGGTGATGATCGTGGACATGCCTTTTTCTTTCAGCCAGCCGAGTAACCGGCGCAGCTCGGCGCGCAGAATCGCGGTATTGGTAAGCCCGCTGAACAGCGATTCGATGGTGTCCAGCACCACGCGTTTGGCCTTGATGGTTTGTACCGCGTAATTCAGACGGACGAACAATCCTTCGAGATCGTACTCGCCGGTTTCTTCGATTTCCGAGCGCTCGACGCGTACATAATCGATCTTGATCAGCTTGCGGGCAATCAGGTCTTCGAGATCGAAGCCAAGCGAGGCTGCGTTCTGGCAGATGTCCGCCGCGGTTTCCTCGAACGACATCAACACGCCGGGCTCGCCGAACTGCGTGGCTCCCTGTACGAGAAATTCGATCCCGAGCAGCGATTTACCACACCCAGGCCCGCCACAAACCAGGGTCGGCCTGCCGGCGGGCAAACCGCCATCGGTTATCTCATCTAAGCCTTTTATGCCCGATCTAACTTTGGGCAGCTGCGTGCGGCTTGCCGCGAGACCGGTGCGGTCGCTACTCAATCGCGTTACTCCTAAGGACGTATGACTATATCGACGGGTATTCTGTCACATGAATGCCCGAGGGAGCGCGGCAATGGCGCGCAGCGGCGGTTCCCGGCCGCGCAGAATCCGGTCGACCACGTTTTCGCGGGAGTCGCCTGCAGCAGATGCCGCCGCGATGCAGCCCCGACCGTTTGCTCAGGCCAGCAAAGTATCGCCGCCGAGCAGCTCTTCGATCGTCTCGCGGCGGCGAATCAGGTGCGCCTGCGCGCCGTCGATCAAAACCTCGGCCGCGCGCGGGCGCGTGTTGTAATTCGAGCTCATCGCCATGCCGTACGCACCCGCGGACATAACCGCCAGTAGGGACCCCGGTGCGAGACTTAAATCACGATCGTGCCCGAGAAAATCGCCGCTCTCGCATACCGGGCCGACGATCTCGTAGCGCTCGACGCGATCGCCGCTCGGCTGCTGTACCGGAACGATATCGTGCCATGCTTCATATAGCGCCGGGCGCAAGAGATCGTTCATCGCCGCATCGACCACGGCGAAATTGCGCTCAGTCCCGTGCTTCAGATATTCCACCCGCGTCAACAACAACCCGGCGTTGCCGACTAGCGCGCGGCCGGGTTCCAACAAGATTCGCTGTGACCTCCCCGCAAGCGCCTCGAGTAGAGCGCCGACATATGCAGCCGTCGCGGGCGGGCTTTCGT
>JBDTMS010000141.1:0-8162 GCA_039934195.1 Betaproteobacteria bacterium | reverse complement strand
TCCAGACCGCCGCGTGCAGCGTCGAGTAGAGCTCCGACAGCTTGAGCGCCGTCGCCGGGTCGTCCACCTTGGCGGCGTTGTTCAGCAGCCGCTGGGCGATCGACGGGCTCATCAGCGCGTCCAGCACACCGCGTTGCAGCCCAAGCACCTGCTGGTCTATCGACAGGTCGAACGGCGGCATGGGCCGGCCGAGCTCCTGCGCGTCGGCGATGTCGAACGCCGACACCGCCATCCGGCGCAGGAAAGCGGGCGGGAAATTGAAGCTTTCCGCCGACAGTACCTGCGTGGCAAGCATGTCGAGCGCCGCGCGCTGCTTCGCGGCGTCGACGGGCGTCAACGGCTGGCGGCCGCTGCCGACATGGTCGCGCAGCGTCGTCAGGCCGCCGATGTACTTCGACGCGTAAACGGCACTCTGGCCGGCTTCGTTCAGACCCCGCGTGAAATTGCGGCGCAGCACCGAGTAGCTGTCGCCGGCCCGCAGCGTCAGGTTTTCCGTCCGCTGCCAGAGTTCTCGAACGAGCGCGAGGCGCTTCGTCGCGTACGCCAGCGGATCGTTGCCGAGGTCGAGCTGGTTGACCGCGGGATCCACGGCGAAGAACGCGGCGTCCTCGTCCGTCGAATACGCGAGCCACGGCTCGCTCGAACGTGCCGCGACCGCGGCAAGATCGGCCGCTTCCCGATCGGCGGGAAGCTCGCGGTACGCGTACTCGATCGCCCAGTAGTCGTACGGGCCGAGCGTCGACATCTGGTACTCGCCCTGCTTCTCGCCTTTCACGGCGAGGTTCCACGGGTTGTATTCCATTACCGAGCCCGAGATACCGTGCGTCGACGTGAATCCCGCATCCTCGAGCTGCGCGCTGGTGTAGGCGGTGGATGCACGGAAGTTGTGGCGCAGCCCCAGCGTGTGGCCAATCTCGTGCATCGTCACGTTCTTGAGGAACACGTCGATGAACTTGTCGACGTCGGGGCTTTCCGGATCGAGGTCGCCACGCGCCTCGAGCACCGACAGTCCGAAAGCGGCCTCCTCGGTGGCGGCATCGTCATACGTGCACGCCTGTGCGTTCGAGGGCGATAGCGCGTCGGCCTGCGCCTGTGCGAACGCGGCGAACGCGTCGCGCTGCGCGGGCAGGTATTCGGACCGCAGGTTGCGCACGACGCGGACATTGTTCGCGTCGATGCCGATGTCGGCGTCGAGGATCTCGCCGGTTCGCGGATCGATAACGGTCGGGCCGATGGCGCCGTACGAGGTCTTCGCCACCGTCTGCCAACGAACCGACGCGTGCCGGATGTCGGACGTGTCGAAATCGGCGTCGTCGGGCTGGATCTCGACGTGGATCGCATTGCGGTAGCCGATGCGCTCGAAGGCCTTGTTCCATTCGAGGATGCCCTGGCGGATCGGCTCCCGATAACGCACGGGGATGTTGCGGTCGAGCCAGAACACGATCGGCTGTCGGGGTTCGGACATCTCGGCCGACGGATCGGCTTTCTCGAGCCGCCAGCGATTCGCGTAACGCTGGACCGGCACGCGCGGAACGTCCGACGTGAAATCGAGCACTTCGGTCGTGAAATAGCCGACGCGCTCGTCCGCCGGACGCGGGCGCATCGGTGTATCCGGGAGCTTCGCGAACGTGTAGTGGTAGCCGATGAACATGCTCCGTACGTCCGGCAGCGTGATCGGCGGCGACGGCAGCGTCGACACGGCCGGTGGCGGCGGCGGGAGCACGAGACGCGCGAGTGCGTAATGCGCCGACACTTCGATTGACACGTTGTCGGGTTGCGCGCGCGTCGTTTCGATCGCCGAATTGCGCGCGTCGAAGCCGTACGGCTGCCGGTAGATGCGTTCGAGCGTCGACGCGGCGGCGGGAATGTCGGCGAGCAGGAGCACGTTCGCGTCGATCAGCACCGAATTGCGCTCGGGATGCGGCTGCGAAACGATCGGCGCCACCGACAGCAGGCTGTCGGAAAAGCCGGCCGCGACGGCGCGCGCCTCGGGCGTCCCCGCCTTCGCCGTGTACTTGACGTTCTTCGCGATCAGCTGGACGGTCGGGCCGTGCCGGTGGAACGTCACGATCTGCGAGACGCCCATCGGATAGGTCATCGCGCCGCCGAAGATGCGGTTTTCGCCGATGCCCCGGTTAATCGCCGACTTGAAGAAGAACGGGCGGTCGAACTGATCCGGCTCGAGCTCGATGTAGACCCGTTCCTCCTTTTGCCACAGCGTGAACAGGCCCTTCGATTCGCGTGCGTCGCGAACGACTTCGGCGAAGGGCTTCGACCACTGG
Organism: Betaproteobacteria bacterium; assembly: GCA_039934195.1. Lineage (GTDB taxonomy): Bacteria > Pseudomonadota > Gammaproteobacteria > Burkholderiales > SHXO01 > SHXO01. The sequence continues at coordinate 5,880 of JBDTMS010000141.1, read as the reverse complement.
GCTGCCTGCGCGGCGGCGGTTGCCGCTGCCGCAACCGCGGTCGTCGCCGCCGACGCCGGCCGTGCGGCGCCCGGGGCGACGTCGTGCGGTACGTTCGGTCGCCCCGCCGTCTCGCTGCTGGCCGCGGCCTGCGCCGCCGCCGCCGCCGCCGCAATCGCCGCGGTGTCGGCGTGCTTCGTCTTGGATAGGGTGGGCAGGCTCGCGCAACCGGCCGTCACGAGAGGAACAAATATCGCGATCGCTGCCGCGAGGCGGGTTCGGCGAAGGTGCGTCATGGACGTGGGGTCTCCGTGATTCGGCGCAGGTTCGCGGCATCGGGCGGTGTGCCCCTCGCCGCGGCGGTCACGCGGGTATCAACTGTCCGCGCAACGAATGCGGCAGCGCTGCCGTGATGTCGACGTCGATGTAGCTGTCGATCGACGCAGCGTCGCCGGCGAAGTTGACGACGCGGTTGTTGGCGGTTCGCGCCGCGAGCTCGAGCGCGTTCTTGACGGCGGCCCCGGTGACGAGCACGCGCTGGCGCGTGCCGACCATCGCCTCGCTGTACGACCGGTACTGCGTGTCGAGGAGTCGCTGCAACTGCGACAGCCGACGCCGCTGCACGTCGGGCACGACCGCATCCGGCAGTTCCGCGGCGGGCGTTCCGGGCCGCGCGCTGTACGCGAAGCTGAACGCGCCGTCGAACCGGATGGCCTCGACGAGACGCAGCGTCGCATCGAAGTCGGCGTCGGTCTCCCCGGGGAAGCCGACGATGAAATCCGACGTCAGCGACAGGTCCGGCCGCGCGGCGCGCAGGCGCCGGATGATCGACTTGTATTCGAGCACGGTGTAACCGCGCTTCATCGCCGCGAGCACCCGGTCGGAGCCCGATTGAACCGGCAGGTGCAGATGCGACACGACCTTGTCGTTCGTCGAATATGCATCGATGAGACGCGCGCTCATCTCCTTCGGGTGCGATGTGGTGAAACGCAGCCGCTCGACTCCAGGAATCTCCGCCGCGTACTCGAGCAGCATCGCGAGGTCGGCCGTTGCGGCATCCGCGCCGGCGATCGGACCGCGATACGCATTCACGTTCTGTCCGAGCAGCGTGACCTCCCGAACCCCCTGGTCGGCGACGTCGGCGATTTCCGTCAGGACATCTTCGAACGGCCGCGACACCTCGTCGCCGCGCGTGTAGGGCACGACGCAGAACGAACAGTACTTGCTGCACCCTTCCATGATCGAGACGAATGCGCTGGCGCCGGTAACGCGCGGCGGCGGCATCCGGTCGAACTTCTCGATCTCGGGAAACGTGATGTCGACCTGCGCGACGCCGGTTTCGCGTCGCGCGCGGATCATGTCGGGCAGCCGGTGCAACGTCTGCGGACCGAACACCAGATCGACGTACGGTGCGCGGCGCACGATCGCGGCGCCCTCCTGGCTGGCAACGCAGCCGCCGACGCCGATCAGCAAGCCGGGGTTGTTTCGCTTCAGATCGCGCACGCGGCCCAGATCGGAGAACACCTTTTCCTGCGCTTTCTCACGCACCGAACAAGTGTTGAACAGAATCAGATCGGCCTGCTCGGGATCTTCGGTCGGCTCCATCGCGTGATCGCGCGCCAGCACGTCTGCCATCTTGTCCGAGTCGTACTCGTTCATCTGGCAGCCGAAAGTTTTGATGTAGACCTTGCCCATTGTGGCGAGCTATTGCGCGGGCGCTTGCGGTGGATTTGCCGCAATGGCGCGGGCTTCTTCGGCGCTGAGAATCCAAACCTGCGAGACCTCGCCGTTGATGTCTTTGCAGTAAACCACATCGGCCGTCGCGGGTGCCATTGACGGCGTGATGATGAGGTTCTGATCGTTGTAAATCCGGCTGCCCACGGCCAGCCTCAACACCTGCTTGTCGATCTTAACGAAGGGGTAATCGAACTGCGCCATTTTGGCGAATGCGACATCAGCAGGGAACTGGCGTTCGGCGCGCGAAAGGACGCTGGCCGCGGCCAACACCGCGCTCAGTGCAAGAGCAATCACTGCCCGGTACAACGATAGCGATCTAGCGATTCGCCGGAATTTCAGCACGTAGTAAGCGGTGGAGTCGGTCCAATCAAGCGTCCTAAACCGGCTCATCATCCATAGGAAACAATGGGTTATTGAATATACCGGGGAAGCGAATGTTAGCATCGTTCGATGGCAGCGGCAATGCGCAGTTAAAAGACTGGAAGCAGCCACTGATTTTGTCTCAAATCTAGAAGGCTGGCCTACGCAGCGCGTCCACTTGTGCACGAAATCGTGGCGGTGATGGGAGAAATGAGCAAGCGGCACCGCAGATAATCTTGCCCGGAACCAAACGCTACAGCGCAGTGTGGAAGGGCGATGCCGCTAGCGACACCATCGTGTACCCGCGCGCAAGCCGCTAGCGCCGGCGGTGCGTGGTTGTTTCCGTGTGCGGTACTTCAAAACATCGATTCGCGGCCGATATTGTGGAGCAGGCACTACTTCATCGCGGATCGCCGTGGGGCAGTGCGGGCAATTCTGCAGGGCTAGAACACAGGACTCACATGGCAACGCTTCCCGACGAGCGCTTCTCGCGTCTTAAAGTTCTCATCATCGACGACATTTCTGCGATGCGCACAGCGCTTCGCCAGCAACTCGAACAAATCGACATCCGCAAGGTCGAGCAGGCTGCCTCCTCGGAAGAAGCGCTGCGCCTTGTGCAGAAGAACCGCTACGATTTGATTCTGTGCGACTACTACCTGGGGGACAACACCGACGGTCAACAACTGCTCGAGCACATGCGGGCGCTCGGGCTGCTGCCGCCCACGACATTGTTTTTTATGGTCACCGCAGAGTCGACCCACGATTTTGTGTCCCGCGCGGGCGAGTGTGCTCCCGATGACTATTCATCAAGCCCTTCACGGCCGGCATTCTGTCCACCCGACTGGAGCGTTTGTTCGAGCGCCAGCAAGCCCTAGCTGGGGTGAACGGACGTCTCGCGGCAAAAGACCTCTCCGGAGCAGTGGCCGAATGTGATGCAGTCCTCTCGGCGCGCAGCAAGTTCAGTATGGATGCGCTTAAGTTGAAAGGATCTCTGCTTCTCGAGCTCGGTCTGCACGCCGAAGCTAAGGCTGCTTATGCGCAAGCTTTGGCCGTGCGCGCCGGTATCGCTTGGGCCGAGCTCGGCTTTGCGCGTGCACTCAAAGCGGCGGGTCAGCTTGCCGAGGCCAAAGAAGCAGCCGTTGCGGTACTCGCACAGAACCCGCAATTTGTGGCGGCCTACGACCTGCTCGCTGCGGTGCAGGAAGAGCAGGGCGACTCGACTGCTGCACTCAAGACGCTCAAGCAATCCGAATTAGTCGTACCGTCCGTGCGCCGCGCCCGCTTAATTGGCGAGGCAGCGTATCGAAGCGGCGATCTGGTTGCCGCCGCCGACGCTTATAGCAAAGTCGTCGCTGGGACCAAGAATTCGATGACCAAGGCCGGCAGCGACCACGCGTCTCTGGCGCAGGTATTCGTCGACCAAGGTGAACCTGAGAAGGCGATGAAGGTTCTGGATGATGCCAAAGGGACGTTTGAGAGCAACACCGCTTTCCAGGCAACCTCGGGCGCAATCGAGGCGGAAGGGTGCGTCAAGCTAGGCGATATGCCCGGGGCCCAAGCCGCACTGACCAAAGCTATGGCGTTGGTGGGTGCGAGCGATGGGGAGAAAGCGACCTTAGCTCTGTCCAAGGCCTGTTTCGTGACCGGGCGGGATAGTGAAGGCGCCGCCATGCTGGCCAAAGTGGTAAGCGCCGACCATGAAGACACCCGCATGCTGGTATTGGCCCGCAAAGTTTTGACCGACACCGGACGCGAAGCGCTAGTGGAAAGTATGGTCGACAGCCATGCGCACGCAGCAACGCGCATTGTCGAGCAGGCTCACACGCTCGCCCGACAGTCGAAGTTCGAGGACGCCATCACGTTACTGTCGGAGTCCCTTGCGAAGACGCCTAACAATACGGGAGTGCTGCTCTGCTGTGCCCAAGTGCACCTGTTGGCGCTGTCGCAGAAAGGTCTAAACCTGGACTACGTGAATAGTGTGAAGGGCTATTTGAGCGCTTTGGAGCGCCTGATGCCTGGCCATGAGCGGTTGAACAAAATGCAGGCGTTCTTCCGCGATACGCTCGGTAAGGCCGCCAAGCGGGCGTAAGTCATGAACCCAGTGCTGACCGCTACCGTAGTACACGATCTGAAGAACGCGTTGGGGGTTTTGGTCGGTGAGCTCGCGGGACTGGAAAGCGCGGCTGGCGAAGGGCCGCTCGAGCGGCAGGCTGTGCACGCGCACACCGTGGCGCGTCAGCTCTCCGCCAAACTCGTTGCGTTCTTGACGCTCTACCGCGTCTCCTCCAGCGGTTTGACGCTGCAAACGCGCGACCACAACGCGGAAGATTTCCTACGCGATCTAGCTACAGGCCTGGTGCTTCCCGCAGATGCACCCTCGGTTGCGGTGACCATCGACGAGGAGCTGCCCCCGTTTTGGTTCTTCGACGCCTACCTCACCGGCCTGGCGCTCGAGGCCGCGGTGCAAAACGCAGTGCGTTTCGCGCACAGCCGCATCACGTTGTCGGCACGCATGCGCAATGGGTTCTTGCTGTTCTTGGTGCAAGACGACGGCCCAGGCCTCGGCGCGCAAGGCGCGCCCTCGACCGGGCTCGGAACGGAGTTGTGCCGTGCAATTGCTCACTCGCACAAGGATGGCGGCCGGACCGGCAAAGTCGTCCTGAAAAACGTCCAGCCTGAAGGTTCCCTCGAGTCCCAGGGTGCCCGTTTCGAGCTGTGGTTACCGTGATGCAGCGACCTTCCACGCCCGTTCATTAGATCGACTTCATCATTAGATCGACTCCATGGATAACATCAATCTGGAACTTCCGGCAAAGCCCGATATTCTCGCCAAGTTAACTGCGCAGATGGGCAACGACGAAGCCGATTTTCGTGAAGTATCTGATCTCATCGTCTCCGACATCGGGCTCGCCGCCGCGGTCGTGAAAACGGCCAACGCACCTTACTTCGGCGTGCGGGCGCGCATCACGTCCATCCAGCAGGCGGTCAATTATCTGGGACTCACTGCGGTCTTCGGTCTGGTGCTGGGCTCGCTGTTGCGCCGTTCGTTTCCAGCCAACGATCCGTTGATGGCGCAGCTGTGGGACGACTCGGCGCGCAATGCCGCCGCGATGTCCCGCCTAGCGCTTGGGCTCGCGCTTGGCAGCGCCGACCAAGCCTATACCTGCGGCTTATTCCTGAACTGCGGCTCAGCCCTCATGCTGCCTCACACCGAAGGCTACCGTGGCACCTTCGCGCACATCCGTCATATGGCCAATCCATTGCCTTTCGAGCTCGATGCTCATGGGATTAATCATTCCGATCTCGGCGAAGCGCTCGTGCGCAAATGGGGTCTACCGGACACCGTCGCGCAGACGGTCAAGCATCACCATAGTGTGGCCCGCTTGGCTCAACTGGGGTTGAACCCGCAGGCGAACAGCTTGATCGCGGCGTCGGTGATTGCGGCGTCCGCCCTCGCGGACATTGCGGCCGATGACAAGTCAGATTGGGACAACGAGCTCTCGCTCGCGGGTGAAGTCCTCGGCCTTGCACCTGCCGCGGTGCAGGGTTGGGTCGACAAACTTACCGCTTCGTTCTGCGCCGAAGCTTGAGTGCGCACCGGAGTTGTGAGCGCCTAAGGCGCTCGCGAGACAGTGCGAGCGGCAAGAAACCGATAGGTCCACCCACGTATCAGCATGCTGGATCACGCAGCGCTCGTGCATGGATTGTCCCAACGTCACGCAAGCGTCTCAACGCCGGCGCAAGTTAGGGTGTTGCGCAAGTAGTGGTGGCGAATCAGGGATTCGAACCCCGGACCAAAGGATT
>JBDTMS010000140.1:0-8242 GCA_039934195.1 Betaproteobacteria bacterium | reverse complement strand
ACACAGCAGAGTCGCCGCCTAGCTCTTTGTCATACACCAGACTTGACCATAGCTCGTCAAAAATGACCGTCGGCGAATCAAGCGAAGAGCTCTTTGAATTTGAAGTAAGGCGTATGTCATTTCTAGGCAATAGCGGTTACACCCTAACCAGAAACCTTATTACGGCGGCGTATACGTCGAAAGACTTCACCTATCGCATTCGGAAGGAACGTCACGGCGAGCCTCCGAGAGCGACTCTTTTTGACGCCTCAACAGAACTCGAGTTGCCCTCTCCAACAGATGCACTGATTTTTTATCTCGACGACTATAACGATGAATGGATCCGAACGCTGCAGATGTTCCAATCGTATTCACAAGAGAAAGCGGCTATTTGCGCATACACCGAATTATGTAAACGCCATAAATGGGTCTTCGGCTCAACTGGCTGGACAAAAGCCGCTGATTTCCTGGCGGGACTTCAAAAAACTGAAGAGTGGTCAACTGCATGTCTGAGCCAAGGAATCTTTCCGCGTTTCCCCGACGTCATCGCGAAGCTTCGGTCTTTTAGATCGGTAGGGATGGCTGTTTCAAAGGATTGAAGCAGCGTTAGCTAGTGCCAGCGGCGGCGTACAAACCCGATCCAAAGAGCAAACGAGGGCCGAAGGGGCAGACCTTGTATTACGTATCAGGTTTTTCTGAGCGGAAGACAACGCGTCTAACGGGAGAATGATTAGGAGTGGAGATTAATGCGACAGGACTACCAAAAGGATTTCTTTGAGCTCGGCAACAAGTTAAGAGACTTGGGCTATGACGAAGTGAGAGAAACAGAGCTACTGGCTGAGTTCCGTTTGAAATCCGGATGGAAGCTCCTCTTTAAATGTGAGCGATATTATGGCCCTGCGTTCGCTCTTGTAATCGTCCCTCCTGAAGGCTTAGGTCGCGCTCAAGGCTATGCTGTGTGGCTTTTGATGCTTGCCTTCGAGGAGTTACAAGATGAGTCTTACGGCAACCCAACGATAGATGCGCAGATCAATTTCCTGATCAGGAATAGGGATCAAATTTTCAACAGCACCTCTTATTATGAAGATCAGTATTTCAGGCTCAACGATGTGCCGACCTGATCAAATCAAGTGCGCCAATTTAATGGCTCGGAACGTCTAACAAGCGGGAGGATTGAGACTGCGCGGGCTCGCGTCAGGCCCTCGGCCCTTTTCTGTCGGTTGTCGCCGGTGCCTTCATAGTCGAAGGCGTCGCTTCGTTGTGGGCAATTCGCGCTGTATCTGCACGGCCAATCGGTTCGTTTCAGGTAACGAACGTTCGGAGCCTTCGAAAGGCCGTATCCCCGTCGAGATCGCGCAAATCCTTGCCGCGCGTCTCCACACCAAACCGAAACACCAACCTGAACGCAACGAGCACTGGCGCGAGGATGATCAACGCGGTGAGTCCAAATGCCGGAACGAATCCAAACAAACTAAGCAACTGCGCGATCAAGCCGCCGCCTTTCGTGCACGCCGCAACCCAACCTGTCGCGCGGCCGCGAATTGCCAGTGGATAGCTTCCGCAACGTACGGCAACAGCATCGCGATGATGCCGTTGATGGCGACGATCAGCAGTGCAATCGCAATACGGGACTCGCCGTTGCCGACGCCGACATCTCCAGATTCAATATCCCCAGCAGCCCGAGCGCAGTGAGCGCGATGGAACCGATGAGCGCGCCTTTGCTGCTCCACCGACTGTAGAGAAAAGCGGCGACGAACACAGTCGGCAGCGCGATCAATCCCGGTGCCGCTAGAACCTGGCTCGACAGCGCAATGCTGTAGCACTTGGCCACGAGATGCGCAGGCATCCATAGCAGCACTCCGAAGTTGATCAGCCCCCACGCAATCGCCGTCACGCTGAATGCCCACGTTCTTGCAACCAGATTGAGCGATTCGGGTTTGCCGACGTATTCGGCAGCCATTACTTCCGGCGCGTCGTGCGGACCCGCGGGCCGTACGCTGCGACCGAACTGTCGGAGCGCCGTGTACGCTTCTTTCACACGTCCGACCGCGAGCAGGAACTTCGGCGACTCGGGAATAAAGCTATTTAGAAATATCAGAATCAAACCGGTCGGCAGATTAAGCAGCCACATGACGCGCCAGCTGTAGATCGGCTCGAGCCATGCTGAGAATCCGCTTGCGGCAACGTAACCGCCGACCGCCCCCAAGCCGCCGACGAGCACAAGCGCCCAGCCGCGATGCTTCGAGGGCAGCGTCTCGGCAAGCAGCGCATAGGTGACGGGAAGCATTCCGCCGGCCGCTGCGCCCATTAGAAAACACATACCGACGTTCCACCACAGCGACGGCATTGCGCCGCAAATGGCGGTGCCGACGAACATGACTGCCGACAGCAGTATCGACGCGCGGCGTCCGAACACGTCGGCCAGGACGCCCCAAACGATAGAGCCGACCACAGTGCCGCACAACGCGGAGAACGGCAGCCCCGCGACGCTTGCTTTGCTGACGCCGTATTCGGAAATCATGCCCGGCAGGACGAAGCCGAGGCTCGCCGGCTTCATCACGTCGATGATCAACGCGACGGTCAAAATCGGCATCAATCGCCAATGCGCCCAGCTGAGCGGCGCATCTTCCGGCGCCGAGACGATCATGCGTTCCGTGGTGTGGGATTCTGCGGTCAGCTTGTTCGGCAACAGCAACAGGCCGTAGCCCGCGACACCGACCCCCACAACGATAAGCAGCATGCCCCACATCATGCCGCCGTCCATCGGCATCTGCGCCAGATGAAAGCCGTTGTCGCGTCCCATCCAGAACATCGGCAGGTGCAATACGACGCCCGCGGTGACGGCAACACAGCCCGCGACGAAGACCACCAGATGCCGGCGATCTGCGAGAACAATGTTTTGCAGCGTCGTCGATGTTTAGAAGATGACAACACAGGCACCGGCACGGTCGCCGCCACTACGTCGGCATTGACGGCTCGTGCCGTCTCTGCGTGAATTGCGGCGTAGTTTACTGGATCGCCTCTGGTTCGGATTCGGACTAGAGCAATCCGCCGAGTCGGGCCCGGCAATCGCGTTGAGTAAGTGGCGCCGTCGTCTGCATTCGCTACCGCTCGTCGGGCACATCTGAATCGACCGTGGAGACGCTCAGCGGGTAACGAGCGCCGCATATCGACACGCGACGTCGTTGAATAGCGCAGTTAGAAATAGCCGACCATGCGTCCCAGCGTTAGCGCCGTTAGCCACGCCGTCAACGAGACGCCGGCCGCGATTCGAGCGCGCCACGGTGCACGTGCGTCGATCGATGCCACTTGCCAGAAGCCAACAGGCACGAGCCAGCGCAACACTAGAGCATTTGCCGTCGCACCAGCGACCACCAGCATTTTCGTTAGAAACAAAATCGATTCCGCGTATTCGCTCGCACGCGTGATGAACAGGAGCGCACCGAAAGTGATTGCCAATCCTAGACCGACGGCAGACGTGCGCGTCAGCACCTGCCATAGCGGCGCAAGCGGCACTGAGCGCCACGCGCCGAGCAGACGCAAATCCAGCGGAATGATGGAGCCAACCAGAAGCGCGACACCGACGATGTGCGCAGTGTTTACCAGCGGATAGGCATACACGGAATCGCGCAGCGACCGAGCGACCTCGGTCGCCTCAACCGCCGTCAACCAGTCCGCGAGCATCGCCGCAATACTGTCGTCGCTCAGGACTGGCGATCGGGATACAAGTTATAGCTCTTGCCGTCGATAATGACGCGTTCGGCCTTGACGAGGCGCTCGCTCGTCTTCGCAGAGCGGTGTCCATGCACGGTAATGAGCCGCCCGACACTGAGCATCTCCGGCGTGAGCCCTGCACTTTCGTTACGCCACGGCTGCCCCACCTCGATCATCCACTTCTCGCCTTTCACATCTAACGCCACTTCGCCGTGCGGATTGCCCAGTTTCACGTTGGTGATCTTGCCGGTGATCTCGAACTCTTCGTCGGTTGCCCACCCCCAGCCATGATGGGCCATCGCGCCTTGCGCCAGAAATGCACTGACTGCCAGCGCAAACAATGTGAGCCATGCCGAGCGGAGTTGGAATGTTCTCATCGCTAATCTCCTACAAGTTAGTTGGATTTCGCCAAAGGAAAATCGAACGGTTTCCTGAAATGCACTGCATGAAGGAGCGATAGCATTCAGCCACACTACCCTCGAGACGCTGGGTCGAATCAATCGACATCGCGTCTCAGTTGCCGGCCTCCTTCAAAATAGTCTCGGACCGTTTGCGCAGCTCCTCGGGCGAGACGTCTTCCACGTGCGTTGCGATCGTCCAGATGTGTCCGAACGGATCCTGCAGCGTCCCCGATCGATCACCGTAGACCTGATTCTTGACAGGTTATCGCTCCTTGGCGCCGGCAGAAATCGCCCGCGGGAAGACGGTGTCGACCGCCTCGACGTACAACATCAAGCTCACGCCTGCGCCGCCCAACGATTTCGGACTGCGAAATCCCATCTCGGGATGTTCATCCGCCAATATAACCGTCGAGTCCCCAATCTTGATTTCTGCATGGCCAACTTTCCCGCCCGGCGCACCGAATCTCATTACCTCGGAAGCTGCAAACACCTGCCTGTAAAACTCGATAGCGTCAGCTGCTCCACTCACAATTAAATACGGCGTCACCGCGTGGTATCCCGCGGGAATTGGTTTGATAGCCATGCTGTTTCCTCCGCGAATTAGCAGGTGCCACAGAGCGAACGCTGGCTCGGAACACCGGGTGTCCAAGACAGATCGCAACGCGAACGCAAAGTTCAGTGAAGGTGACTGGGCTGGCGGGTAGGAGACGGGGCCAGCGCCTTGCTCGCGGTCCTGGCTGCGATACTGGCAACGTGACGTCGACCGCGCTGGGTTTTCGCCATTCGATTTGCTGGCCGGTGTGTATCGCGATCGATCCGCATTGCTGCTACTGCCGCTCGCGTTTGCGCCTGGATCGGCGTGGGCGAGATGCTCTAAACCTGTGTCAGCCCGCGCGGGGCTTCGCAAGTGTCAGCCATTGCATCAGGTCTTCCGGCAGCAGGGGTTTGCTGAACAAATACCCTTGGCCTTTTTCGCATCCGAGCTGCCGGAGGACGCTGGCCTGCGCCTGCGTTTCAATTCCCTCCGCCACCGTGCTCATGTGAAGGCTGACGGCAACGCGCACGGTGGCATCGATCAGCACACGATGGTGAGTGCTCGTATCGGCTTGACTGACGAACGACCGGTCGATTTTTACGGTATCCACGGGAAGCTGGTGCAGGCTTGCCAGTGACGAGTAGCCTGTGCCGAAATCATCGAGGGCCAAGGTCAGCCGGAGCGCCTTGAGCTCATGCAAACGTGCTTGCACGGCGTCATCCTGAGCAGCCAGGCTTTCAGTGACTTCAAGTTGCAATTGCTCCGGACGCATGCCGCTGGACTGGACGATGTCGTGCACCGCGGCGACGAATCCAGGTTGACTGAGCTGCGCGCGCGACAGGTTCACCGCGAGTATGCGCGGTGCATGAGAGCCCAGATCCCGCTGCCAGCGAGCGAACTGGCTGCATGCGGTAGCGAGCACAAAATCGCCGAGTGCGCCGATCAGTCCGCACGCCTCCGCAACACCGATAAATTCCAGAGGCGGTACCACGCCGCGGGTAGGATGACGCCAGCGAACCAATGCCTCCACACCTGCGCATCCGTCGGCATCGCGCGCTCCTTGCAAATCGATGACCGGCTGGTACACCACGAAAAGCTCGCTTCTCTCCAGTGCGCGCCGCAGATCGGCCTCGATGGCGGCGCGCTGCGCCGCGCGCTCTTGCATCACGGTCTCGAACACCACGTAGCGTTCACCGCCCGCGCGCTTCGCTTCCACCATTGCGATGCTCGCGTCCTGCAGCACGGCATTCGCGTCGCCCGCAGCCTGCGCTCGCAGCACGATACCCATGCTGACCCCGCAATGCAATTGGCGCGACCCGACGCCATAGGGCTTAGCCAACAAGTCGAGCAGGCGCTGTGCAACGGCGTGTACGTCATCGGGACGGCGTAGCGCATCGAGCACGACCACGAACTCGTCGCCGCCGATGCGCGCAACCATTTGTTCGCCCACGTCGGCGCGGGCCACTGCGTCACTCGGCCGCAACGTCAAGCGCAAGCGGTCTGCCATCAGGCCCAGCACTTCGTCGCCCGCCGCATGTCCGAGGCTGTCGTTGATCTGTTTAAAACGGTCGCAGTTCATGAACAGCACCGCGAACTGGTACTCGGGCTCGGACGTTGCGCGCGCCAACGCCTGCTCAATATGATCGCGCACCGCTGTCCGGTTGGGCATCTGGGTCAGGCTGTCGATGCGAGCGGCATCGCGCAGTCGGCGCGCCATCCCTTGCTGTTCACGTTGCGTTTCCAACGTGACGTCGCTCAGCACCGCCATCAACGTGGCTTGGTCTAGCTTCAGCAGGCTGACCGAGAGGATCTTCAAAGCTGCATTGCGGGCGTCGCCGACATCGAGCCGAATGCGAATCGATTCGCACACCGTGCCGGTGGGCTGATCGAACGCCGCGGCAAGTTTGCGCAACTGCGGCGCGACGCCGTCGAGCACCGCGAACAAGTTGTCCAGGCTGCCATCGCGCGACAATGGCATGAGCAGTTGTGCCGACATCGGGTTGATCATCTCGATGTCGCCGTCCTGCGTAGTCTGCACCAAGCCGATCGGGGCTCGGTACAAGAACTGTATCAGCGCTTCATAGGCACCGGCGATTTCAGCCGACATCGTTGCTGTTCGAATTTGTCGACATCGGATCGGATCAAGCCGGTGACCAGCATTCAATGCGATTGCGCCCGGCCGCCTTGGCCACATACAGCGCCTCGTCAGCGCGTTTGATCAACGCGTCCAGTCCCAAAACGCCGTCTTCCATCGCTGCGACGCCACCGCTGACGGTATAGTCGATTCGCACGCCGTTCACCTCCACGGGCTGCGACTCGACCGCCTGGCATGCTCATCGGCGATGTTCGGCGCTTCGGCAAGAGTGCGCATCGCGCCACGGAACTCAAGGCCGGTTCACGAGCACATAACGCAGCGCTATTCCGGGCGCCGCCAGCAGACGCAGATTCACTTTGATCGGCTTCATCCGCAGGGTCAGCACATAGTCGATGGTCGCGTCCAAGGTAGTGCCGCCGGCCGCCGCATCCTCGAAACGCTGGGCGACCATGAAGTTGTTCATGCAGGGCGCGACGACGGTGAACAGCGGATGACCCAACACTCGCTGCGGGGTTAGCCCAGCGAAGTTCGACTCGAAGGTGTTGTAGACACGAACCACAGTCTCTGCATCGAAACCGATGACGCCGAAGTCGAGACTGTCGAGCTCGGCTTCGGCGAGGGCATCGATCCGGGCACCAATGTCGGCTTGGCTGAACGCTAATTGCAGTACTTCATTCATGTCGGACGCTCCACCGATCCGCCTCCGGGATTCACAGGGGCAACAGTTGGGCTTCGACCAATGTGTGAAGAACTTGAGCGCTACGACTCTGCTTGTCGCCGGGCAGATGCTGTGTGGGTTTTCTTCGACCTTAGGGCATGCGGCCCCGCGCTGAAACAGCGGCTGCAAACCCCGTCGGTTGTCCGAACGATGTAGCGCGGGCGATGGAGGCACTGAACCGACTCGAAGCCGCCGCAACTCGACATGCGTTCGAGCGACGACATGCGGACAATCCCGTCCTTGCGCCGCGATCAAACCGCCTCGTCCAGCGCTTGCAACACACGACCGAAAAATTCGTCGGCATGATCCGCGTCGATCCAACGCACCGCCACGACCATCCGGCGCTCCGGCTCGATCCAGGTAAACGAGCTGCCCGCGCCGATCGCAAAGTAACTCGATGCCGGAACGCTGGGAAATATTTGCTGCGCGTGATTGAGCCAGATCAGATAACCGTAGAACGGTGCGATTGCGCACGGTGTGCGCATGCGCTGAATCCATTCCGCCGAGATGACCTGATTTCCATTCGCGCGGCCATCGTTCAACATCAGCTGGCCCACGCGCGCCTGATCCAGGCTGCCGATCGACATGCCCCCGCCCCAGTGCGTACCGCCCGGCACCGACTGAATACGCTGTCCCGCGAGCTCGACCCACGAATTATCGTAGCCGACCCAGCGCCACTGATCGCTGGCTCCGATCGGCTGCATGATCGTTTCGCGGAAAACCTCCGGCAGAGAGCGTTTGAACAAATGCAGCAGCGCGAGCGACAGCTGATTGATGCGCACGTCGTTGTATTCCCAATA
>JBDTMS010000139.1:0-8253 GCA_039934195.1 Betaproteobacteria bacterium | reverse complement strand
CACCGTTCCGGTCGCCACTGCCACGAAATGCTACGGCATGATGAGCTTCGCGAATTCGCTCAGCGAGCAGCGCTTGGCCGACGAAGAACAAGACGTGGCGATCGTGCTGGCGGACCAGTTGGCAGTGTTGCTGGAAAACGCGGATCTATACGGTCTGGTCCAACGCCATGCCGCAACCTTGCAGCTCGAAGTCGCGAAGCGCACAGCGGCCGAGTCCAAGGCGCAACGCCTGAACCGCGTCTATGCGGTATTGAGCGCGATCAATTCGGCGATCGTTCGCATCCGCGACCGGCAGGAATTGTTCGTAGAAGCGTGCAGCGTCGCGGTCCGGGAAGGCGGCTTCAGAATGGCTTGGATCGGGCTGGTGGATCACAGCGCGCAACGAGTCGATCCAGTTGCCTCGGCGGGACACGAAGAGGGGTTCCTGCGCAACGTCGCCAGACTCTCGCTTCGCGCCGAGGAGCTCGACGCCGACCCCATGCTCGACCGCGCCATACGGATGAGGACATCGGTAATCGTCAACGACATCGCGGCCAATCCGGATATCGGGAACCGTGCGGAACATCTGCGGCGCGGTTATCGTTCGATCGCGATGCTGCCGCTCATCGTCGGCGAGCACGTCGTCGGGGTGTTTACGCTATGTGCGGCGGATGCAGGCACTTTCGATGAAGCGGAGCTGCAACTATTGTCGGAGCTCGCCGGAGACATTTCATTCGCGCTGGGTTATTTCGAAAAAGAACAGCGCGTACATTACCTCGCGTACTACGACCCGTTGTCCGGCCTGGCGAATCGCGGCCTGCTGGAAGACCGGCTGCGCCAGGCACTGCATATGGCCGAGCGCTATCAGCTAACCGTCGGTGTGCTGTTCATCGACCTGGACCGCTTCAAGCTGGTCAACGACAGCCTGGGCCACAGCGCGGGAGATGAAGTTCTAAAGGTCACTGCCTCGCGTCTTCGCGCATGTGCGAGAGATATCGACACGGTTGCGCGAGTCGGTGGCGACGAATTCGTAGTGGTGCTGGCCGGGTTGGAGCAGCACGGCACCAGCGCTCTCGAGGTTGCGCAACGCATTCTCGCCACGTTTTCGACTCCGGTAATCTCGCAGGAACGCGAGTTGTTCGTGAGCTGCAGTATTGGGGTGGCCCTCTACCCCCGCGACGGCGACAACGAGGAAACCTTGCTGCGCAATGCCGATGCCGCGATGTACCAAGCCAAGCAGCGCGGACGTAATAACTGCCACGTCTACACCATCGAAACCAGCTCCAAGGGGTACGAAAGACTTACCTTGGAGACCGCGCTGCGGCATGCCTTGACGCGCGATGAGCTGCGCCTTCACTATCAGCCGCTGATCGATTTGGAAAGCGGCCGCGTGACTGGGCTCGAAGCGCTGATTCGCTGGCAGCGCAGTCCGGCGGAGCTGGTATCGCCGGGTCTGTTCATCCCGCTTGCCGAGGAAAGCGGGCTCATCTATCCGATCAGCCAATGGGTGCTCGAAACCGCATGCGCGCAAAACAAAGCGTGGCAGGACGAGGGCCTGGCGCCGGTTCGCGTAGCCGTCAATTTGTCCGCGCATCAATTCCGGCAAGGCGACCTAGCCCGTCAAATCGAGACGGTGCTCACTGGCACGGGCTTGCAGGCCAAATATCTCGAGGTCGAGCTAACCGAAAGCATACTGATGGAGAACATCGACGCCGCGATCGGCATCATGACGCAGTTGCGCGAACGCGGCGTGTGCATATCGCTGGACGATTTCGGCACCGGCTATTCGAGCTTGAGTTATCTGCGACGCTTCCCGATCGACACGCTCAAGATCGATCAATCGTTCGTGCGCGAGCTCACTTCCGATCCGGGCAGCGCGGCGATCGCGTACGCCATCATCGCGATGGCACACAGTCTACGTCTGCCCGTGCTGGCCGAGGGCGTCGAGACCGCCGGACAGCTTGCCCTGTTGCGCGCCAAGGGCTGCAATATGATGCAAGGATATCTGTTCTCCAAGCCGCTGCCACCCAACGAGCTTGCGCAGTTGTTGCGCGAGGGTTGCTGCTTGCCGTCATCGCCGCTGCGCGGCGATGGACCGGCATTGCTGCTGGTAGATGAAGAGCCCAATGTCCTGGCTGCACTCAAACGCGCGTTGCGCGGTCAAAACTATCGTGTGTTTACCGCGAGCACCGCAACCGAGGCATTCGAGCTGATGGCGCAGAACACCGTGCACGTGGTGGTCGCCGACCGGCGTGTGCCGCAGCTAAACGGCACCGAGTTCTTCGGCCGAGTCAAGGATCTCTATCCCCAGACCGTGCGTATTATGCTGAGTGGGTACACCGAGCCGCAAGCGATGACCGATGCCATCAATCAAGGGGCGGTATATAAATTTCTGACCAAGCCGTGGGACGATCAGCAGCTGCAGGCGGCGATCAAGGAAGCGTTCCAGCGCGTCGCTGCGCAGCAGCCGCCGTCGGTAAGAGAAGCGGAGACGGAGGCCTTCCAGCTCGCGCGAGCGATGCGCGAGCATCGCGACATCATTCCGAAAACGGTGCAGCTGGAGACGAAAGCTATCGGCGCAAGTTATCTCACGCGCGACGATCGGAGATGAACCGAGCTCGAGCTTCACGCAGCCGCCGATTGCCTTGGAAACCATCGGTCGATGACGATTGCGAGGCAGCGGACTAGCGCGGAGAAAGGTGGGGCCTCGATGTCGGATCGGCCTACAAAATGTCGCGCCGTTGCCGATACAAATAGTGGGCACCGGCGATTGCGTACTGCTACTACTTTTACGAAGGGAACTGCTACGTGCAAGGAGACCTATCTGCAATCCAATCCGTGGCGGTGCCGCGTATCGTGGGATTGGATCACCCGGGGGGGTTATGGGTCGCTCCGTAAAGTGCCGCTCGCGAACGATCATTCGTAGGAATCGATGACCATGTTCGGGTTTGCGGCCGCTCTGATGCGGCGAGCGAATGACGGTGCGGACGGCGCGGCAATTGCCGATGCGATCGTCGCGGCTTGGCAGGAGATCGACCGCACCTTGTCGCCCATCATCGGACAACGCGCCGTCGCTGCGTTGTCTATGCGCGGTGTCGCACTTACCGATCACGACTACCCCTGGCTATCCGGTACGCTTGAGGGCACGGCGACCTTGCAGAATCGCGAGACGATGCGCTCCGCGCTTGCACAGCGCTCTGGCGCAGAGGCCGCAGCCGGCGGCGGCGCCGCTCTGCAAGCATTTTATGAATTGCTGGCCGGCTTGATTGGGTCTGGGCTGACCCAACGTTTGCTCGGCGCCATCCTAGAGAACCTCGAGCCTTCACCCACGCGGAATATCCGACCATGACAAAAGTTGCAATCAACCGGCTGGCCAGCGGCGTTCCGGGATTGGACGAAGTGCTGAGCGGCGGTCTGCCGGAATTTTCATTCAACCTCATCGCAGGCCCGCCCGGATCCGGCAAGACCACGCTGGCGCATCAGATTATGTTCGCACTGGCAACGCCGGAGCGGCCGGCGATCTTTTTCACGGTCCTTGGCGAGCCACCGTTAAAAATGCTGCGCTACCAGCAGCAGTTCGAATTTTTCGACAACGATGCGATCAACCGCTCGATCCACTTCATCGATGTGTCGGAGGAAACCCTGTCCGGCGAGCTCGACCTGGTGCTGCGCCGGATCGTCGCCGAGGTGGAGGCGCATGCTCCGGGGCTCGTCTTCGTGGATTCGTTTCGTTCGGTAGGGCGCGCGGCGCAGACCAAGGAGAATTCCCACAACCGGCTGCAGCATTTCGTGCAGCAACTGGGCATGCTGATGACCAACTGGCAGGCGACGACATTCTTAGTCGGCGAGTACTTCGACGACAAGGACGCGAACCCGGTATTTACCGTAGCCGACGGTCTGATCTGGCTGCGCCAGAGCGTGCAGCGCAACTCCGTCGTGCGCAAGCTGGAGGTCGTAAAAATGCGCGGTCAGCCGACCTTGCCGGGGCTGCATACGTTTCGCATCGGCAATGCCGGAATCGAAGTGTTTGCCCCAGTTCGTGGTCGCATGTCCGTCAGCGAGCTGGAGAGCAGGCAACCGACCGGCCCTCGAATGTCAGTGGGCTTGCCGCTCCTGGACGAGATGCTGGGCGGTGGCCTGCCGCGCGGTTACTCGGTGCTCGTTGCCGGCCCCTCCGGGTCGGGCAAGAGCGTTCTGGCGAGTTCCTTCCTGGCCGAAGGCGTCCGCTGCGGCGAGACCGGCGTCATCGCGGTGTTCGAGCAGCACCCGGATCGACCGCGCAACCCGATTCTCAGTGCGTTGATCGAACAAGGACGCATTGCCGTGGTGGATAGCCGTGCGCCTGATCTTTCGATCGATGAGATCCTATCGCTGATCACAACCCAGATCCATCGTCTGAATGCCAGCCGTGTGGTGATCGATTCACTGTCGGGCTTCGAGCTCGCGTTAGCGCCGACGTTTCGCGCCGACTTTCGCGAATCGATGTTACACCTGGTCATGGCTCTGGCCGCTGAAGGCGTCACCGTCATGATGACCTCCGAGCTGGAAGACCGCTACACCGATCTGCGCTTCAGCCCTTATGGCACCGCATTTCTCACGGACGCGATTATCGTGCAACGCTACATCGAAGTCGAAAGCAGACTGCTGCGTGTTATGGCGGTAGTCAAGGTGCGCGCAAGCGCGCATTCGAACGAGCTGCGGCTGTTCAGCATCGGCGACGATGGCATCAACCTCGGCGCCATGCTCGTCGATCAAGAAGGGCTGCTCGGCGGCAGGCCGACGAAGAAGCCCAGCGCCGGCGGTGCCTTGCGCTCCGCGTAAGGTGCGGAGCAAATATAACGTGCCCGGGGCTTCGATCGAAATGGATGGCGAGCCGGCACGAAGCGACGGCGGCGTTGCCGATGCCGCTGCGGAGATCGTTGGTGCGCCAGAGCAATCCGACGCGGCGAGCGCCAACCTTGCGGTCATACACGGTGAGCGCGGTGGCGCGGGAAAAAACTGGCTCAACAGCCAAGAAGCGCAGCTGGTCGAAGCGAACGAGCGGTTGGTGCTCTCTTCATTGCGTGCGCAACAGGACGCGGAAACGAGCGCGCGAGCACTGAAAGAAATATCGCGGTCGGCGGAACGCGATGCGCTTACCGACTTGCCGAATCGCACGTTGCTGCTCGACCGGTTTGTGCAGGCGGTGGCCAATGCAAGGCGCCATCGCGCCCGCTTGGCGCTGCTGTTTTTGGACTTGAACAACTTCAAGCATATCAATGACACGTTCGGCCACGCGGTCGGCGATGAAGTGCTCAAGGTCGCGGCGCAACGTCTCTCAGCCTCGGTTCGCGTCGTCGACACAGTCAGCCGGCATGGCGGCGACGAGTTTCTCATCCTGCTCGCGGAGGTTTCACAGGCATCGGATGCCGGCCAAATCGCGCACAAGGTGATCGCGGCGCTCGCTGCCCCGTGCCGTCTGGGCGATCACGTGTTGCACTTGAAGGCGAGCATCGGCATCAGTGTCTACCCAGACGACGGTGAAGATGCCGACACGCTCATCGATCGCGCGGATGGCGCAATGTACCGCGCGAAGCGGGAGGGGTTCGGCAGCTTTGTTTTTGCCGACAGCCACCCCGCCTACGAGCTCGACGGGCCTCGCATTGCAATCGATTCGGTGCAACCGGCCTCGCCATTGACTCACTACGAGCTGGCGCAAGCGGGGGTCTTGCAGTCTCGCCGGCCCGAGCTGCTGCAGGACGCGAATGAATGGGTATTGTTGGCCGCGCATAGCGCTCGACAGCTCAGAGCGGCTGCAGACCAGGCGCAGCGGCGCCGGATGGAGCTCATGGCGGTGCTCACGCATGAGCTTCGCAACACATTGACGCCAATCCATTCCGTGGCGGTCCTGCCTGGCCGGGTTCGCGCGGACGAGCCGCTGCTGCGGCGGGTGCAAGCGCTCATCGAGCGCCAAATGGTGCAGTTCTCGCGCCTCGTCGACGACCTGCCCGATGTACAGCGTGCGAACGTGGCCAAGCTGAGGCTGGAGCGTCGCGCTGTGCCGATGACCGGCATCATCGAGGAGGCAGTCAATACGTGCAGGCCGGCGATGGATATACGCCTGCAGTATCTCGGGGTGCACATTCCCCCCGGCGAGCTCGCGGTCCTCGGCGACCCGATCCGCCTTGTACAAATTTGCTGCAATCTACTCGACAACGCGTCCAAATATACCCAAGTGGGCGGTGAGATCGAGCTTTCGGTGGAATTGGTGGACGATGCGTTCGTGCTGACGATTTCCGACAGCGGCATTGGGATCACAGCCGCAGGGCTGCCCTATATCTTCGAGCCGTTCGTGCAAGAAACGCACGCGATCGGCTTTAGCGGAGTGGGGCTGGGTATCGGGCTTAGCGTGGTGCGCGCACTGGTCGATGCTCATGGCGGGAACATCGTCGTCAGTAGTGCAGGGACCGGACTCGGCAGCCAGTTCATCGTCGCACTTCCGATGATTCGCACGCGCGCCGCTCAGCACACCTGAGCTTTGCTTCGCTCGATTTAGCCGCAGCGGCCGTGCGCGTTTCTGTACGCAGCCGTAGCTGCTGCCCCCGCTGAACCACAACACCGATGGCACGTCATCAGCCCCTCTGCGCCTGAATCTCCTTCAGCGGCTGTGCGCATAGCCGTAAATCAGTTATTGGAGAGACTAGCAAATCCCTCTGTTCTTCTGATGAATCGAATCCCTGCGGCACTATCGTGGCAGCCGTGGCCAGGCGCAGGTGCAAGTTCGCACTACGTTCCTGCTGCGAGACGAAGCTCGAGCTTGCTCCCTCATCTATGCATCGGCTTGCGAGATGGCGCGCTAACCGGTCGGTTCGCAACCGCTGTCGTGTCGTCGCGAGCCTTCCTTTCGTCACAACGTGGATCCATTCTTTGCCCAACACGCTCGACACGTTTCTGCCTGCTAGGGAGCCAAATGGCGCGCCGAGCGCCGCGTTAGCGGCAGGAATGAGCAATCGGAGTCGTCGTGACTGATGTGATCCAATCCGTGCTGATGCGCGAGGAAGCAGACACCCATCTGGCGCGGATGGA
The DNA here is from genome assembly GCA_039934195.1 of Betaproteobacteria bacterium. GTDB lineage: Bacteria > Pseudomonadota > Gammaproteobacteria > Burkholderiales > SHXO01 > SHXO01. The sequence goes on along the minus strand of JBDTMS010000139.1, from coordinate 1,209 downwards.
GACCAGAAACGAGCTTGTCGAAGAGGCGCTCCGAGCCAGCGAAGAACGCTATCGGATACTCCTAGACGGAATCCGGGACTATGCGATCTTCATGATGGATCCCGATGGCCGCGTGGTCAGTTGGAATGCCGGCGCCGAACGAATCAAGGGCTACACAGCTGATGAAATTATCGGTCAGAGCTTTTCTTGCTTCTTCCCGCCGGCGGACGTCGAACGAGGCAGACCGGAAGAAGTGCTCCGGATAACTGCGGCAAACGGCCGGCACCAAGAACAGGGTATGCGCCTGCGAAAAGACGGCTCCCGCTTTTTGGCCAGCCTCACTTTCACAGCGCTGCGAGATCCGGCCGGGAACCTGCGCGGATTCTCGGAATTTAGTCACGATTTGAGCGAGAGCAAAGAGTTCGGGGCGAAATATCGCGGGTTGCTTGAAGCGGCCCCGGATGCAATGGTCGTGGTGAATCAGGCTGGCGAAATCGTCCTACTTAATGTTCAAGCGGAAAACCAGTTCGGCTATCGCCGCGACGAGCTGTTGGGGCAGCAGGTGAAAAGCATCATTCCCGAGGGATTCGCGGAACGTCTGCTGGCGGACGGTCTTCGCTCCGCTGCCGATGCATTGGCGCAGCAGATCGGTACGGGAATCGAGCTCACCGGGCGGCGCAAGAACGGCAGCGAGTTTCCCATCGAGATCATGTTGAGCCCATTGCAAAGTGCCGAAGGCACTCTCGTCACCGCAGCGATTCGCAACATCAGCGTGCGCAAGAGCGCCGAAAAGCATCTCGCGCAAATGGAAGGCCGGTACCGCGGATTACTGGAGGCGGCGCCGGACGCGATGGTGGTCGTAAACGAGCGCGGCGAGATTGTCCTGCTCAATGTTCAAGCAGAGAAACAGTTTGGCTACCGCCGTGACGAGCTCGCCGGGCAGGCGGTAACGAACATCATTCCACAGGGCTTTGCGGAACGGCTGCTCGCGGACGGTCGTCGCTCGGCGGCTGACGCGTTGGCGCAGCAGATCGGTACGGGAATCGAGCTCACCGGGCGGCGCAAGAACGGCAGCGAGTTTCCCATCGAGATCATGTTGAGCCCATTGCAAAGTGCCGAAGGCACTCTCGTCACCGCAGCGATTCGCAACATCAGCGTGCGCAAGAGCGCCGAAAAGCATCTCGCGCAAATGGAAGGCCGGTACCGCGGATTACTGGAGGCGGCGCCCGA
>JBDTMS010000138.1:0-8270 GCA_039934195.1 Betaproteobacteria bacterium | reverse complement strand
CGTAGAGATTGCCGAACGGCGTCGGCATCGCGCGCCTTCCCGCGAATTGTTTGCCCCCGGGGATGGTGTGGCAGGCCACGCAATCGCCCGCGCGCGCGAGGTACTCGCCCTTCTTGATGATGTCGGTGGTAGTGCCTGGTGCCGTGCTTTCTGCGCCCCGGCTGCGCAGCGGCGTCATCGTTGCCAGCGCGATCAGCGCCAGGACCGTCAGTGCGCCGGCGGCGCGGCGCAGATCGAGTCGTGGCGATCGAATCCTCACGGACCGCCGACGCCTATTGTTGGCTGCCGCAGGCAAGCGGCATGCGTACAGCGTTCTGTGGGGCCGGCGTCGGATCGACTGGTGCCGGTCGCGACGCGAGCCAGGCGGAGACATTGCGTATGTCGTTGTCCGACAAGCGGCTCGCGACGCGTTGCATGCAGTCCGGTGCGGCCGCGTGTCTCTCTTTCGAGCGCCAGCGCGTGAGCTGTGCAGTTAGATAGTTGCTGCGCAGGCCAACGAGCGCGGGAATCCCGGGTTCCATTCCCGTCAATGCAATGCCGTGGCACGCCATGCAAGCGGGAATCTGTTTCGCCGGGTCGCCTTGCGTCGCTAATTGCGAACCGCGGTCCAGTGCAGTGGGCGATACCGTAGGCGTACTGGGTGGCGTGTAGGGCGGGCGCTCTTTCGCGAAGTGCTCCGCGATCTCGCGCAGATAGGCGTCGGGCAGGTACGCCACCAGATAGTTCATCGGAGCATACTTGCGCGTGCCATCGCGAAATGCCACCAACTGATTGTACAAATAACCAGCAGGCTTGCCGGCGAGGCGGGGAAAATAGTCGTTGCTGGTGCCTTGGCCGCGTTGTCCGTGGCAAGTGACGCAGCCTTGGACACGCGCTTCCATCGAATCCAGCGTCTTGAAGGCAGGGATGGCGGCGTCATCAGGTTGGGCATGCAAGGGCAACACGAAAAGCGCCGCCACGCCGACCAGCAGCCACCTACCAAAACCGAAAAAGGTCATCCCATGTCTGCTCGGCAGTTGGATACTCGGTTGATGATGGCCTGGTTGATGATGGCCTGATTGATGATGGTGATTGATGATGGTGGTTGATGATGGGCTGGGATCGCCTCTGAGCCTTTGCAAGGCCGATGCGATTCTCACCTTTTGAGCGGCATATATCAACCAACGCGGAGTCGCGTTCGCATAACCAATCGTTTTGTAGCGATGCGCTTCGACACGCAAGAGAATGGTACGAATGCATTATGAGTCGACTTCTCCTCTGTGCAGCTACGTTGCGGCGCCTTAGTGTCACCGGCTGCGCTTCTCGACGAACGCATCGGTGGCGAATACCGGCCGCAATCGGGGCAGCGATGCAAAGCCCGCCCGAAACTAAATGAGACGATGAACTTGCCCACCCTTATGGACATAGATTCACCGCACCGCGGACGTTCGGCGCCGCCGCGGTTCGCTTTGTGGCAACTCGGCTTCCGGCCCTTCTTTCTCCTCGCAAGCATCTTTGCGGCGCTATCTATCGCGCTGTGGGCCGCTCAGTATGCGGGATGGTTGAGCACGAGTTACCTGCCCGGCCCTGTGTGGCATGCACATGAGATGCTGTTCGGCTTCACGTTAGCGGTGATCACGGGGTTTCTATTCACTGCAGTTCGCAACTGGGCCAGCCGCGCAACTCCGACCGGTGTATGGCTAATGGCGATCGCAGCGTTATGGGTCTGCGGTCGCGTTCTGCTATTAACGCCGTTGGCCTGGCTCTCGGCACTCGTGAATGCAGCTTTTCCGCTCGCGGTGGCGATCGGCATCGGCATTCCGTTGGTCAAGGCTCGCAACCGCCGAAACTATGTCTTCGTCGCCTTTCTCGTGCTCATCGCGGCCGCTGTACTCTGCGTGCACCTTACTTATATTCTCGGCTGGCCAACGCCGGCCTGGATCGGCATCCAACTCGCTCTCGACCTTGTGCTGTTAATCATGACAATCATGGCCGGCCGTGTGATTCCGATGTTCACGATGGGCGCGATTCAAGGCGTGAATGCGCAGCGCTATCCGGTCATCGAACGAGCGTCTCTAGGTGTAGTCGTCGTCGTGACTTTACTGGACGTCATTCAGATCAAGGGAGCGCTGCTCGTTGTCGCACTTGTTTTTGCAGCGCTCATCCACGGTATGCGATGGTCGCTATGGGCGCCCCATAAAACATTGCGCACACCGCTCGTATGGGTGTTGCACGCAGCCTATGCATGGATACCGATTCACTTCGCGCTCCGGGTGGCGAGCGAGCTGCAGCTGATCGTTGCGCCAGTGTCGACTCACGCACTGACCGTAGGTGCAATTGGAGGGCTCACGATCGGCATGATGACCAGAACCGCGAAGGGACACACGGGACGTCCGTTGGTCGCGAACGCCGCAGACACAGTCTGTTATTCGCTGATCCTCGCTGCAGCCGTGGTTCGAGTATTCGGTCCGTTGCTGTTGCCTGCGTACTATGCAGCCTGCGTGTTGATCTCTGCGGCGGCGTGGTCTGCTGGATTCGGGTTGTACGCGCTGTGGTGCTGGGTTCCGCTTACACACGCGCGCATCGACGGTAAGCCGGGTTGATCTGGCACCGCCGGCCTGTCGCGAAGACTAAGGGTTGCGACGGGGGGGCGACAAGACGTGGAAATCCGTCTTTTCATCGCGCGTTCTGCAGGACTTATTCAAAGCACAAGTCCATTGCTCGAAGTACCGGCAGCATCACTAGGAGTCGACAAGACCAGCATGAATTTGGTTAACATCCGAGCGACTTTGTCGGAATTGCGATCGACGCTGCTCATTAACTCGCGCGAGCGCAACGATACTCCCGACACATACCTTCTCAGCGTTCGTTGGGCTGCGCACCCGTCGACTCGCTGGTCACGAGCATGTCTGTAGCACAAGGCGAAAAAAGCGCATCCGGGCAGGGGGCGCCAATTCCGCGCTCGTGGCGCGAACGGCTGGGCGCATTGCGCAACCTGCCGCCGTTTCTCAAGCTCGTTTGGCAAACCAGCCCGTTCCTCACGATCGTCGACATCGTCGCGCGACTGGCGCGTGCCTTCCTCCCGGTCGCGACGTTGTACGTCGGCAAACTGATCATCGATGAGGTGATTCGGCTGACGCAGACCGGCGGCGTGCACGACTCTCTGCGGGAGCTGCTGGGCAGCGGCGCAGTAGATCATCTGCTCGTATTGCTTGGCCTGGAGCTGGCACTCGCGGTGCTGTCGGATGTGCTCGGTCGCGTCGTGTCGCTGGTCGATGGACTGTTATCTGAGCGCTTCTCCAACATCACCAGCATTCGGCTGATGGAGCATGCGGCGACGCTCGATCTCGAAGACTTCGAAGACAGCGAGCTGCAGGACAAGCTCGATCGCGCGCGGCGACAGACGATGGGACGCATGGCGCTCATCGGTCAGATTTTCGGACAGGCGCAGGACGTCGTTACCATAGTGTCGTTTGCCGCCGGGCTGCTGATCTACGCGCCGTGGCTGATCGTACTGCTGGCGGTTGCGCTGATTCCCGCGTTTGTCGGCGAAGCGCACTTCAACGCGCAAAGTTATTTTTTGAACTACGCGCGCGCGTCGGAGCGGCGCGAGCTCGACTACGTGCGCATGACTGGCGCGAGCACCGATACCGCGAAGGAAGTAAAAATCTTCGGGCTCAATGCGTTTCTCATCGAGCGCTATCGCGCGTTGTCCGAGAGCTTCTATTCTGCCAATCGCAAGCTGGCGATTCGGCGCGCGGCCTGGGGCGGATTGCTGACCGCCATCGGCACGGTTGCGTATTACTTAGCGTATGCCTTCATTGCATGGCGAACCTTGCGCGGCGACTTTTCGATCGGCGACCTGACGTTTCTGTCCGGATCGTTTCGACGTCTGCGCACACTCCTGGAAGGATTGCTGATCGGCTTCTCGCAACTGGCCGGGCAGGCCTTGTATCTCGACGATCTGTTCTCGTTTTTCGAAATCGAACCGGAGATCGTGTCGCCGAAGAATCCAGTCCCGTTTCCGAAACCCATCCGCGAAGGCTTCGTGTTCGAAGATGTCGGCTTTCGTTATCCGGGCGCGGAGCGATGGGCCGTGCGCCACCTCAGCTTTACATTGAAAGCCGGCGAGGTGCTCGCGCTGGTCGGCGAAAATGGTGCCGGCAAAACCACCCTGGTCAAGTTGCTCGCGCGGCTGTACGACGCGGACGAAGGCCGGATTTTATTGGATGGCCACGACCTGCGCGAGTACGACCTCGATGAGCTGCGGTCGAACATCGGCGTGATATTTCAAGACTTCGTTCGCTATCATCTCACCGCCGCCGAGAACATCGCAGTCGGGCGGATCGAAGCGCAAAGCGATCGTCCTCGTATCGAATCGGCCGCGCGCAGCAGCCTCGCAGACGAGGTGATCCGCAAGCTGCCCGGTGGCTACGATCAAATCGTCGGCAAACGTTTTCGCACCGGCATAGATCTGTCCGGTGGCGAGTGGCAGAAGATCGCAATCGCGCGCGCGTACATGCGCGATGCGCAGGTACTGATTCTCGATGAGCCGACTGCCGCGCTCGATGCACGCGCGGAGTTCGAGGTGTTCCAGCGCTTCAAGCAGCTCAGCGAACGCAAAACCGCCGTGTTGATCTCCCATCGATTCTCTAGCGTAAGAATGGCGGACCGGATACTTGTGTTGAGCGAGGGCCAGATCGAAGCCCAAGGCACCCACGCGCAGCTTCTGCGGGAGGGCGGCCGCTACGCCGAGCTATTCGAGTTGCAGGCGGCGGGCTATCGCGTGTGATGTAGATTAGCGCCGTCGTCAGCGAGCGGTCGCACACGCAAATCTTTCCGATTTCACTGCACGTTTTACTGATCTGTTTCTGTCTTGCCCATTCGGCGGAGCGGGGATGATCGCCTGATAGTACTGATAATCAAGCGCTCCGGGCTGGTGCGCACGCGGTCGCGCGTATAGGTCCGCTATTTGCGACAAGGCCGGTCACATTCATCCATCACAGGAGGAGATTGACATGGCAACGATTGTTCATGAAGGCGGTGCTCAAGAACGTCGCACGTTTCCCCGGCGCACGATGGATCGCGCTACTGGACGTTCTGCCACACTGGCCCGGGATCCAGAAGGCATGCGCGTTTCCTGGGGCGGCATTTGGGGCGGCGTACTGGTAGGCATGGGCGCTCTCATGCTGCTTACGGCCCTCGGCCTTGCGATCGGAATATCCGCGGTGGATCCGCGCGGGACGGATGCGCAGTCGGTGGGAATCGGCGCCGCGGTATGGGCCGGCTTATCCCTTCTCATTGCACTCTATGTAGCAGGTATGGTTTCTACGCGCATCGGCGCGGTCTTCGATAAAACCACCGGAATGTTCGAAGGCGTGCTGGCCTGGGTACTGACCGTGTTGCTGATCGCGTATCTAGCCGGCAGCGGCATCGGGATGATGGCCAGCGGCGCATTCAAGCTGGTAGGCGGCGCGACCCAAGCGATCGGCTCGATGGTAACCGGCAACATCGACGATGTCTCGGCGGGCAGCGTCGACCAGATCGTACAGCGCCTGCGTGATCCGCAAACCGCGCGCACGATGGCCGCTGCGACGGGTATGCCGGAGGAAGAGGTGGGGACAAATCTCGCACAGGTCGCCGATAAAGCTGAAGCCGCCAAAGACAATCCCGCTCAAGCCGCGGCGGACGTGCGGCAGAGCGTACAGGGCATGATTCAGCGCGCTAAATCGGAAGGTCGTTTGGCGCAGGCGGCCGACAAGGTCAAAGAGGGCGCAACAAAGACCGCTTGGATCACCTTTATCGCGCTGGTGCTGTCGTTACTGGCGGCTGTGTTCGGTGCCATGACCGGTCGGCGGGCAGCGGCCGTGCGAGCGGGCCGCGAGTCATAAAAGCTCGATAGGAGCAATTAGCCGCATTATCACGACGCCGCCTACAGTGGCGTCGTGGTTTGCGGCTGTAGTCGCAAACTGTGTGGGGTTTCTCGGTCGACACCTATAGTTTTCCACCGGGCCATTGTGTAGCATGGCCCGTCAGGAGAACGCATGCCCCTTACAATCACCCAAGCAGCGGCGCCGTGCGGCGCGCACATCCGCGGTGTCGATCTCAGGCAGGCGCTGAGTGCCGGTGAGCTCGCGCAGATTCGCGCGGCATGGCTGCAACATCAGGTGGTCGCGTTTCCGGATCAAGATCTAGCCATCGCCGATATCGAGCGGTTCGCCTCCTACATGGGGCCGCCCGGCGAAGATCCCTACATCGAGTCGATCGCCGGACATCCGCGCGTCGTGCAGGTCAAGCGCGATGCCGAAGAGAAAACGCCGATCTTCGCCGAGACCTGGCATTCCGATTGGAGTTTCCTGCCGCGTCCGCCAGCCGGCACCGTGCTCTACGGTAATGTTATTCCCTCGAGCGGCGGCGACACCTTGTTCGCGGATCAATATGCGGCGTGGGAACATCTACCGGCCGCGATGAAGACACTACTGCAAGACAAACAGGGGATTCATTCGGCGCGCCGCGGATATGCGAAAGACGGCATGTACGGCGAGCGCGACAAAGGCCGCTCGATGGCAATCAAGTACGGCGACAGCGCGATGAAAACCCAAATCCATCCGCTCGCGCGCCCACATCCCGAGACCGGCCGGCTCGCGCTGTATGTCAGCCCGGGTTACACGATCGGCATCGAAGGCATACCCGATGACGAAGCGCGGCAAGTCTTGTCGCAGCTGTACAAACATCAAGTGAACCCCGAATTCATCTATCGTCATCGATGGTCGCAGGCGATGCTGATCATGTGGGATAACCGCTGCGTGATTCACGCTGCCACCGGCGGTTACGAAGGACAGCGGCGTCTATTGCATCGAATCACGGTCGCGGACCGCACGTTGCAGTAGGCAAGCAGAGCAAACGCACAGTGTCGATGTGGAACACGTATAAGCAGCCAGCTGTGCGAATTGCAGCGATAACGATCATTGGCCTGCTGGTATCTTCTGCGGCGGTTCGCGCAGTCGAGACGCTGGAGCCGGCGGCGCTGACTGCCACCTCGTTCACAACGACCGAGTCGGGCGTCGACGCGTTCTCTCTTCCGGCGCCCCCCTTGACCGCAGAACAGATACAGCAATTCGTCGACGGCCGCGCGCAGTTCAGCGAGCCGTGGGGCGTTATGCCCAAGCCGACCGTGGTGTGGGGACTCGGGCCGGTATTCAACGAAGACAACTGTGTGGAATGTCATGAGCGCAACGGACGTGCTCGAGGGCCGGTATGGGGTCAGGTCGCGCAGCGCGGAACGATCGTTCGGCTCAGCGTCGCCGGGCGAAACGACGACGGCGGACCGCTGCCGCATCCCGTCTATGGCGACCAGCTACAGACGCGCGCGATTCTCGGCGTGCCTGCGGAAGGGCAGGCGCTGTTCACCTACGAGATGCGAAAGGTGGCGTTTGCGGATGGCGACCTCGTCGAGCTGCGTGTGCCGAAGGTCGAATTTGCACGCATGAATTATGGCGAGATCGGACCGGAGACGATGTACTCGCCGCGGATCGCACCAGCGATGATCGGCCTCGGTTTACTGGATGCCGTTGCGGAGGAAACGGTCCTCGCAATCGCCGCGGGACAAGCGCATACCGATGCGCCCGGCAAGCCGAATTACGTCTGGGACTACGAACAGAAGCGCCGCGTGCTTGGCCGTTTCGGCTGGAAGGCAAACCAGTCATCGCTGCGCCAGCAAACCGCGGCGGCTTTGCACAACGACCTCGGTGCTACCACGACGATCTTCATCCAGGAGAACTGCACGTCCTCGCAGGTGAAATGCCGCGACGCGCCGTCTGCAAGCAAGTGCTCGAGTCCGGGCAACTGCAACGCGAAGGACAGGCCGGAGGCGCTGCCGAGCCGGGTCGCCAACATCGAGTTCTACCTGCGCGCACTCGCGGTGCCTGCGCGTCGCAACCTCGCCGATCCGGCAGTCAAGCGCGGCGAAACGCTGTTCGCCCAAGCACGCTGCACTGCCTGTCACGTGCCTGAAATGAAAACCAGCGCGCAAGCGGCGATGGCAGCGGCCGCGGATCTTGCGATTCATCCGTACACCGATCTCCTGTTGCACGACATGGGCGATGATTTAGCCGATGGACGTGGCGACTTTGAAGCGACCGGGCGCGAGTGGCGCACGGCGCCGCTGTGGGGAATCGGACTGCTGAAAACGGTGAACGCGTTTCGTCGAATCGCTGTAGCCACAGCGGCTGACTCCAACCGCCATCTCCGCATTGCCATACACTGCAGATCAGCGGCGCGAGTGGGTGCGC
>JBDTMS010000137.1:0-8283 GCA_039934195.1 Betaproteobacteria bacterium | reverse complement strand
GGCTACGGCAAGCTGGGCGGCAAAGAGCTGGGCTACGCGTCGGACCTGGACCTGATATTTTTATACGACGACGATCATGCCGATGCGGCGGAGAACTACGGGCGACTCGCGCAGCGCATCAACACTTGGCTCAACAATTTCACCGGGGCCGGCGTGTTGTACGAAACCGACCTGCGCTTGCGGCCCGACGGCGCGAGCGGGCTGCTGGTCAGTCAATTCGCTGCATTCGCGGACTACCAAAAAAGCAAAGCCTGGACGTTCGAGCACCAGGCGCTCACGCGAGCGCGCTTCGTCGCCGGCGACAGCGAGATCGGCGCGCGCTTCGAGCGCTTGCGCATCGATTTGCTATGCATGCCGCGCGATCTTGCGAAACTCCGACAAGATGTGCTGGAGATGCGCAAGAAGATGCGCGACGGCCATCCCAACAAGAGCCAATTGTTCGACGTCAAGCACGATTCCGGCGGCATCGTCGATGTGGAATTTGCCGTTCAGTATCTGGTGCTGGGGTATGCGCATCGCCATCAGGCGCTCACCGCCAACATCGGCAATCTTGCGCTGCTGACCTTGGCGGGGCGGTTGCAATTGATCCCTGAAGATGTCGCGTCGCAGGCGCATGACAGCTATCGCGAGCTGCGCCGATTGCAGCATCAGCTGCGTTTGCAAAGCGATGGCTATGCAAGGGTGCCCTCTGAGATTGCGGCACCGCTGGTTGGGCCGGTACGCAGCTTGTGGGCTGTGGTGTTCGGTAGCGAATGACCGACGCTCGTCCCTCAAGACAAGCTGCGTCTGCTTTCCAGCTCGTATACGGTCATCTTGCCTTTGCCTTTGAACATCAACTCCTGCGCCGAGCCGAACGTGAAGCGCGCGCCGAGACGGCGATACGTGGTTTTGTCGACCAGGATGTGATTGGCCGGCGCCTCGGCAGTGATCCGGCTGGCGACATTTACCGTATCGCCCCAGAGGTCGTAGATGAAGCGTTTGGCGCCGATCACACCCGCGATCACCGGGCCGGTGGCAACGCCCACATGGATACTGACGTTGTAGCGTTTCATCAGCTCATCGTTGCGCATGAGGTCGAGCATTTCCAGTCCCATGTTGACGATCGCATCGACGTAGTGAGTGCCGTCGCCCGACAAGCCCCCGGCAACCATGTACGCATCGCCGATGGTCTTGATCTTATCCACCCCATGCCTCTCGGCAAGCTCATCGAAGCGGGTAAACACGCCGTCGAGAAAGCTGACCACTTCTTTCGGCGTCAGCTCCTCTGCTAGCGAAGTGAAGTTGACGATATCGGCGAACATTACGCTGACGTCGGCAAAACCGTCGGCGATGGTCGCCGGATCCTGCTTGAGGCGTTGCGCGATGTGGCTCGGCAAAATAGTGGTGAGCAGCTGTTCGGATTTCTGCTGCTCTTTGCGCACCAGCGCGTGCTGCCGCGACAGCTCGGACTGGAACACATCTTTCTGTTGCACGAAATAGCGCAGCAGCAGATAGACGATGCTGGAGAGGATGGTGAAGTTGAGCACGAAGAACACCGCGATCGTGCGCATCGGTACGCCGGACATGTCGCCGTTTGCCAGGAAATAATCGAACACGCCGGACAACGCCGTGAGAATCACGTAAGCGGCGAACCACGGCATCGATTCGCGCGGACCGTACACCACCATCGCGCCGACCGGTGCGAGCAGGGCGAGCAATACGATGCCGCTGGAGCTGACAAAGCTGCCGATGCTCCACTGGATGACGAACGGCGCAAACAGAAATAGCGATAGCTGGGCGACGCGAAAGAAGTCGAAGTTCTGCGTCTTGAGGTAGATAACCAGAATCAGCGCGGACAGCGCCTGGTAGAGCAGCGGAATCGTGGTGGGGAGCCTAAGGCCCATCAGCCAGTAGATGGCCAGCCATAAAATGGCTGCCATGTTCATCAGACCGCTGGCGAACATCAACAGCGTCTTGCGCAGCCGCAGATCTTCGCTGTCGTCGACGCCGACCGCCGCGCGGTTCAGACGCTCGAGCAGTGTGAGGCGTGTTGGGATTGGCGCTACCGCACTCGGGGCACGGGCTTCTAACGCTGCGGCGCTAGCGGATAGGGCGGCAATCGTATTGGCTGAGGCGCCTGCAGCAACTGGCGTCGCATCGACCACAGCCTGTGCTTCTGCCATCGGGACTCTTTAGGTTTTGATTGGGAAAGGCCCGCAGGCCGAAAGCACGACTTATGCCCATATAAACTACGTCGCAGACGGCGAAAACTTAAGAGCAGCTAGCGGCGCGTCATCGCAGCTGTCAGCGCAAATCATCGCCCGCGGGCGCATCGTTGTCCAGCAGCGTAAGCGGCGCCGCACCGCGCGACTCATCAGGCAATCGATCGCCGTCAGCTAAGCGCTGAACGGTATCCATCATTCAAAATCCAAAACACATTGGTCCGGGTGTTACCGGCGTTCAATGCGATGCCGATGCCGTCGCAGCTTCTCTCATCGCTCGCACGAGAACCGCTGCCTCCTGGGCACCCGACACGGCGAGCTGCCTGGCGAAGATGAAAAACGGCACGCCGCTCACCCCGAGCGCACGCGCCTGCTCGTCCTGCTCGATGATGACCTTGCGATGACCGGCATCACGCAAAGCCTCGCGTGCTGCATCGCCGTCCAAACCGGCGGCTTGCGCCAGCGCAACCAGGTTGTCGGTCTGCGACAGATCTTTTCCATCCAGAAAATAGGCGCGAAACAGGGTCTCGACCATCGCATCCTGGCGGTCGGCCTTGCGCGCCAGATCGATCAGCTGATGCGCGGGCACGGTATTGGGCTGGCGCACGATGCGATCGAACGCGAAGTCGATTCCGACGCTGCGGCCGGCCTCGCTGACACGCTCGTAGACCTGCGGCGCCCCCGCGCCGAATTTTTGCGCCAGATATGCGGTCCGCGCGATGCCTTCGGCCGGGAGCTGCGGATTGAGCTGAAACGGCGACCAGACCACGTCGACGGCAAGGCCGGGTTCTTCGCTGGCCAGCAGCTCGAGCGCCTGTTCCAGCCGGCGCTTGCCGATATAGCACCATGGGCAAACCACATCGGATACCACTTCTACGCTGACTGTCATGGGCACACCCTACGGTACAGGAACGAGTGAACGTGCGAAGACTGCAGTTTAGAAGATCGCCGAGATGCCGGGTGCGCGATCGCTTGCGCTCGCCCGTTGAGTCCTAGCTATCGCCGGAGCGCTCCCGGTTGCTCAGAGCCGGCATCCAGGGCGGCCACCTACGTTAGAATGACTGCTTTTGGGCGACGGAGAAGAAGACATGTCGATGGCAGACCGCGATGGCCACATCTGGTATGACGGCAAACTTGTGCCTTGGCGGGAGGCCACTACACACGTACTCACGCACTCGCTGCACTATGGACTGGCCGTGTTCGAAGGCCTGCGCGCTTATCAAACTCCGAACGGCACCGCTATCTTCCGGCTCACAGAACATACCGACCGGCTGTTCAATTCCGCGCACATCTTCATGATGAAGCTGCCCTACGATAAAGAAACCTTGATCGCCGCGCAGAAAGAAGTCGTGCGGGTAAACAAACTCGATTCCTGTTACGTGCGGCCAATTGCATTCTACGGATCCGAGAAAATGGGTGTTTCTCCCAGAGGCGCATCGGTGCACGTATCGATCGCTGCGTGGCCATGGGGTGCGTATCTCGGCGCCGATGGGTTGGAAAAAGGCATTCGCGTGAAGACTTCGTCGTTCGCCCGGCACCACATCAACGTGACCATGTGCCGCGCCAAATTTTCCGGTACTTACGCCAACTCGATCCTGGCCAATCAAGAAGCGGTCGATCACGGGTACGACGAAGCGCTGCTGCTCGATGTCGATGGCTACGTGGCAGAAGGTGCAGGCGAAAATCTTTTTCTCGTGAAGAACGGCAAGCTGTACGAACCGGAGCTCACTTCCGCGCTGATCGGCATCACACGCGACGCGGTGATCACTATCGCACGAGACATGGGAATCGAGGTGTCGGCCCGGCGCATTACGCGCGACGACGTCTATCTCGCCGATGAGGCATTTTTCACCGGCACCGCCGCCGAAATCACGCCGATCCGCGAGCTCGACAGCCGCGTCATCGGCTCGGGCAAGCGTGGTCCGATAACCGAGAAACTGCAGTCGACGTTCTTCGATGTCGTCAACGGCCGCTCGGACAAATATAAGCACTGGCTGAGCTACGTCTGATGAACCACGCTGGGCGCAAGGACTGCTGATGGATTCCGCCAAATCGGTCAATCGACAGCGCCACATCGAGGTCACTGCCGCCGATCTGCCGTTGCATTGTCCGATGTCCTCGATGGTGTTGTGGAATTCGCATCCGCGCGTGTATCTGCCGGTGCAAGAAACCGGTGAGGCCCTTTGCCCCTACTGCGGCACGCTGTACACGATGAAAGGCGGCGCCGCCGGAACGGATCGCCACTGACGCAGCCCGTCCCTCAGGCGCCGCACGCACCCACGCCCGACGCGAGGCGCTGTGTATAAGATTCTCGCGGTCGGCCCTGCCTGGATCGGCGACACCGTTCTCGCGCAGCCCTTATTTCGCCGGCTGCGCGAAGCACACGATGATTTAGTGCTCGATGTATTCGCGCCGCCATGGACATTCCCGGTACTGCGTCGCATGCCGGAGGTGTCGAGCGTGCTGAACAATCCATTCGCTCATGGCGAACTGAATGTCGCCGGGCGGTTCGCGTTTGCGCACCAGTTGCGCGACAGCGCTTACGATCAAGCGGTGGTTCTGCCGAATTCGTTCAAATCCGCGTTGCTTCCCTGGTTCGCCCGCATTCCACTGCGCACCGGCTACGTCGGAGAATTTCGCTACGTCCTGTTGAATGATGCGCGTCGCCTCGACGTTGGCACCTTGCCGTTGATGGTCGAACGCTACGCAGCACTTGGACAATCCGCGGCAACGCCGCTGGTAAGACCACTGCCGCAACCCCGCCTGACCACCTCGCCCGTGACGCGCGCCGCAGTCCTGGCCCGTCTCGCGATCGATGCCGGCACACCGCTCGCATGTTTGTGTCCCGGAGCCGAATACGGCCCGGCCAAGCGCTGGCCGGAAGCGTACTTCGCACAGCTCGCGTCTCGACTTGTACGAGACGGCTATCGTGTAGTCACGCTGGGATCGAGCAAGGATCGCGAGATCGGCGACAAAATCGCGCAGCTCAGCAACGGCGCGGCGATCGACCTATGTGGTGAGACCACGCTGGATGAGGCGGTGGATCTGCTCGCGTGCGCGCGGCTGTGCGTCTCCAACGATTCCGGTTTGATGCACGTTGCTGCTGCAGTGGGCGTGCCGCTGCTGGCGCTGTACGGTTCCAGCAGCCCGGCGTTCACGCCGCCATTGTCCGAGACTGCGCAGATTCTCAAACTCGATCTGGCGTGCAGCCCATGCTTTCAGCGCGTGTGCCCGCTGCAGCATTTCAATTGCATGATGCAGCTTACGCCGGACCGCGTTTACGCAGCTCTCGGAAATCTCGACGCCGCTGCTCATCCAATGTCTCCCGCGCAATGATTTGTCTGGCGTCCTGCGCCGAATGATTTCTATGGCGTCCTTCGCCCAATGATTTGTCTGGCTTCGAATTGCCTCCGGTAAGCCGTCATGCCGGCTAGCCGTGACCAGCCCGCGCCGGTCGATGCCTTCGTCTCGCCGCGCTGGCTTCCCGGCGGACACGCGCAGACAATTTACGCTTCGCTGTTTGCGCCGCGACCGCATGTCGTCTATCGGCGCACCCAATGGGAAACGCCGGACGCCGATTTCATCGAGCTTGATTGGATCGATGGCACTGCCGACGCGCCTCTGGTGATACTGTTCCACGGCCTCGAGGGCGGGTCGCGCAGCCACTATGCGCAAAGTCTTATGAGCGTGGCGCTAGCGCGCGGCTGGCGCGGGGTGGTCGTGCATTTTCGCGGTTGCAGCGGATCGCCCAATCGCCTGGCGCGCGCCTATCATTCAGGCGATTTCGAAGAGATCGACTGGATTCTCGAGCGCCTGTCTGCAGCGATACCCGGCACGCGGCGCTATGCCGTCGGCGTATCGCTAGGCGGCAATGCTCTGTTGAAATGGCTTGCGGTGACCGGCAGCCGTGCAGCGCGACTCATCGACGCCGCAGCGGTGGTATCGGCGCCGGTGGATTTGCTCGCCGCCGGCCACGGTCTCGGGCGCGGCTTCAATCGCGTGTATACCTGGCATTTCCTGCGCAGCATGAAACCCAAGAGTCTACAGAAGGCCGGCGTGCATCCCGGCAGCTTCGATGTCGAGCGCATGCAACGCGCGAAAAATTTGTATGAGTTCGACGACGTCGTCACCGCGCCGCTGCATGGATTCAGCGATGCGAACGACTATTGGACGCGCGCGAGCAGCAAATCGGAGCTCACCGCCATTGCGCTACCGACCCTGCTGATCCACGCACGCAACGATCCGTTCCTGCCCGAACGTTATCTGCCGACTGCACGCGAGGTGTCGCCGCAAGTGACTTTGGAGTATCCGCTAACCGGCGGTCACGTCGGCTTCGTAACCGGCCCGTTCCCAGGCCGTCTGGATTGGCTGCCGAAGCGGGTGCTGACGTTCTTCGCGGAGCACACTGCGCGGCGCTGATTTGCCGGCGACCGCGAACCTTTCCGGCGCCTGTCGGTGACAGCGAAGACTCGACGATGTTCGCATCGCGACTACGCGCGCCTAGGTATGTTCGCATCGCGACGACGAGCGCCGGGCATGTTCGCACCGCGATGACGCCCGGCGGGAATTTTCGCTATGGCGATCGTCGTCGTTCGTTTGCAACGTCGAGACGCGCGTGACGAGTGGCTCGGAACAAAGTAAACATGGGATACTCTTACCCTGCTTATCGAGCCCCTTCTACATGCAAACCATTCCATCGGAAATCTTCAAGGCGTATGACATTCGCGGCATCGTCGGCAAGACCCTGACGAGCGCATTGTGCGAACAAATCGGCCGCGCGATCGGCAGCCAAGCGCGTGAGCGCAACCAGTCGGGCGTCGCCATCGGCCGCGATGGCAGATTGTCAGGACCCGAACTCTCGCGCGCACTAGCGCGTGGTTTGCAAGCAAGCGGCATTGATGTCATTGACATCGGCTTGGTGGCAACGCCGATGTTGTACTTCGCGACGTATCATCTGCACACCGGGTCCGGTGTGATGATCACGGGCAGCCACAATCCACCCGATTACAATGGCCTGAAAATGGTCGTCGCGGGCGAGACGCTCGCGGGCGATGCGATTCAGAATCTTCGCCATCGGATCGAGACCCAAGATTTCGCGTCCGGCAGCGGCAGCTATGTCACTGCCGATATTGCCGAAGCGTATTTGCAGCGCATCGTCGCCGACGTCAAGCTCGCCCGGCCCCTCAACATCATCGTCGACTGCGGCAACGGCGTGCCGGGTGCATTCGCACCTGAGCTCTATCGCCGGCTCGGCTGCACGGTGCGTGAAATGTTTTGCGAGGTCGACGGCAACTTTCCCAACCATCATCCGGATCCGTCGCAGCCGGAAAATCTGCAAGACCTGATCGCCGCACTCGCCGGCGGAAACGAAGAAATCGGCCTTGCGTTCGATGGCGACGGCGACCGGCTGGGGGTGGTAACGCGAACCGGCAAAATCATCTATCCGGATCGTCAATTGATGCTGTTCGCAGCCGACGTTCTAAGCCGCAATGCCGGTGCGAAAATCATCTTCGACGTGAAGTCGACGCGCCATCTGTTTACCTGGATACGCGAGCATGGCGGCGAGCCGATTATGTGGAAGACCGGGCACTCGCTGATCAAAGCCAAAATGAAGGAAACCGGCGCACTGCTTGCGGGCGAGATGAGCGGCCACATGTTTTTCAAGGAGCGCTGGTACGGCTTCGACGATGGCCTGTACGCCGGCGCGCGCCTGCTCGAGTTTTTGAGTGGCACGCGCGATGTCAGCGCCGAATTCGACAAACTGCCGGACTCGGTGAATACACCCGAGCTGCAGATTCAGCTCAAGGAAGGCGAGAACTACGCGTTGATAGAGAAATTGCAGAAAACTGCTCGGTTCGAAGGTGCACGGGAAGTCATCACGATCGATGGGTTGCGGGTGGAGTACGCGAACGGCTTCGGCCTAGCGCGTGCTTCCAACACAACGCCCGTCGTGGTCCTGCGCTTCGAGGCGAACGACGCCGAACAACTCACCGCAATTCAAAACGATTTTCGCCGTGTGCTCGGCGATGCGCTGCCCGGCGCAGCGCTGCCGTTTTAGGACTTGGGACACTGGCCGGTCTGC
>JBDTMS010000136.1:0-8301 GCA_039934195.1 Betaproteobacteria bacterium | reverse complement strand
CCCATCCGCTCGGCGTTTTCAATCACCATCAGCGATGCGTTGGCGACATCGACGCCGACTTCGATGACGGTGGTGGCAACCAGCAGCTGCACGTCGCCGGATTGGAACGCCGCCATCATCGCGGTTTTCTCAGCGCTCGGCATGCGGCCGTGCACGAGCCCGACCCGCAGATCGGGAAATGTAGTTTGGATGCGTGCAAATGCATCCAAAGCGGTCTGCAGTTGCAGCGCCTCCGATTCTTCGATCAGCGGGCACACCCAGTAGGCTTGCCGCCCCTGCATGCAGGCATCGCGCACACGCGATTCGACCTCATCGCGGCGCGCGTCGGACAACAGCTTGGTGACGATCGGCGTGCGTCCCGGCGGCAGCTCATCGATCACGGAGACGTCGAGGTCGGCGTAGTAGCTCATGGCGAGGGTGCGCGGAATCGGCGTCGCGCTCATCATCAGTTGATGCGGCTGCTCGCCCTCGCGCGCGCCCTTCTGGCGCAACGCGAGCCGCTGCTGCACACCGAAGCGATGCTGCTCATCGACGATCGCCAAGCCGAGTCGCTGGAACTCGACTTGATCTTGGAATAGCGCGTGCGTCCCCACTGCGATCTTCGCCTCGCCGTCGGCAACGCGCGCGAGCTGGGTGCGCTTTTCTTTGCGGCCAAGGCGACTGGCAAGCCACGCGACTTCGAGCCCGAGCGGAGCGAGCCACTGCGCGAACTTCCGATAATGCTGCTCGGCGAGAATTTCGGTCGGCGCCATCACCGCAACCTGGTAGCCGCTCTCGACGGCTTGCAGCGCGGCGAGCGCAGCAACTACGGTCTTGCCGCTGCCGACATCGCCTTGCAGCAGCCGCTGCATCGGATGCGGCCTGGCGAGATCGGCGCGAATTTCGCGCAGTGCACGCTCCTGCGCAGCGGTGAGCTGGAAGCTCAATTGCGCGAGCAGTTTGGCGGCAAGCTCGCGATTGCGCGGCAACGGCGGCGCCGAAACCTGCTGCCGTTTGCGATGATGAATGCGCATGGACAACTGCTGCGCCAGCAACTCATCGAACTTGATCCGCCGCCACGTGGCATGCGTTCTTCCCTGGAGCAAATCAAGCGGCGCCTGCGGCGGCGGATTGTGCAGGTAAGCGATGCTGTGTTTGAACGATGGCAATCGCAACGGCTCGACGATTTCGCTGGGGAGCGTGTCGGCCATTACGGCGGTATCCAGCGCACGCTCGACCAGTTTGCGCAGCGCCGGCTGCGACAAACCGGCCGTGGTCGGATACACGGGCGTCAGCGAAAGCGGCAGTGGCTCCTCGCCGCGCAGCACCCGATAGCGCGGATGAACCATTTCCGCACCGAAGAAGCCTTTGCGCAATTCGCCCATCAAACGCAGCCGCACACCGGGCGCGAGTTGCTTCTGCTGACTCGGATAGAAGTTGAAGAAGCGCAGATGCAGGCTTGCAGCGCCATCACGCAGCTTGCACACCAGCGTTCGCTTCGGGCGGTATTGAATGCGCGTTTCTTCGACTTGGGCGTCGACCTGAACCGTGACGCCTTCAGGCGCGTCGGCGACGCGCAGCAATTTGGTCTCGTCTTCGTAGCGCAGGGGTAGATGCAGCACAAAATCGATCTCGCGCTGCAAACCGAGCTTGTCGCAATGTGCGATCGCCGCCGCCGGGATCGCGAACGCCACAACGTTGACCGGCTTCACCTGAGTGACGTTGACAGCGTTCCCTGCGACTTGCTTCGGCTGCGCCGCAACTTTGCCCGGCTTCGGTGCGCCTTTCTCCGGCTTAACTGCAGCTCTCTCCGGCTGCGCCGCAATTCTCGCCGACTTGGCTGCGACTTTCTTCGGCTCCGACACGACTTTCTCCGGCTCCGCTGCGATTTTCTCCGGCTCCGCGACTTTTCCCGCCTGCGCTGCGAGCTTGCCTGGATGTCCCGGCGCAGTTGGCGCTGCAGACGCCGGTTTCATCCGCGCCATTGGAACATTCGGCTAACGTGCGCGTCCGTGTCGACAGGGGATGCATCGGCGCTGCATCGGATAGGCTTCATCTGCAGTGTCTGCTTCACGTGCGAAGGTCGATAACGTGGAGCCCTTCGGATCGGATCTAGACTGTAGTTACGAGGATCGCTTCGACTTCGACCAGCGCGCCGCGCGGCAGCGCTGCTGCCGCTACTGCAGCGCGCGCCGGATACGGCTGCTTGAAGTACTTGGCCATGGCTTCATTGACGCGTGCAAAATGCGCCATGTCGGTGAGGAATACAGTGACCTTCACGGCGTCGTCGAGCGTAGCAGACGCGGCAGCGGCCACCGCGCGCAGGTTGCGAAACACCTGATCGATCTGTGCGTCGATGCCCTCGGCCATCGTCATGGTTTTCGGATCAAGCCCGATCTGGCCGGATAGATACACGGTGTCGGTCGTGCGCACCGCCTGCGAGTAAGTGCCGATGGCCTCGGGCGCATCGGCTGTGTGGATAGCTTGTCGAGTCATGAGCGAAGCGTCTTGAGGTTGATGATGCAACGATGCGAGTAAATGGTATGCGTAAAGTCGCCCGGGCGCTACACGGGCGCCGCGTGAGCGAGACCGCCGACGAAGCGTGGTAACATTTGCGCCCGCTTCGAGTCACAGCAATAAGTGGAATCTCCGCAAACGCTCGCGGCAACGGCCGCTCCTGCTGAGCCGGAAACTGGCGAGCACGGTAGCAGGCGCGACCTCTTCGGTCTCACAGTCGGTGCCATCGGTGTCGTCTTCGGCGACATCGGCACCAGCCCTCTCTACGCCTTCAAAGAAGCGTTCGGCGGCATGCACAGCCTCTCGCTCACCCATGACAACGTGCTCGGCGTATTGTCGCTGATGGTGTGGTCGCTGTTCTTGGTGGTTACCGTCAAGTACGTCATCTTTATGATGCGCGCCGACAACCGCGGCGAGGGCGGCATCATGGCGTTGATGGCGCTGGTTCGCCACACGCTGCCCCCGCGAAGCCGCAGTGCCTGGACCCTCACCACCTTGGCGATGTTCGGCGCCGCCCTGTTCTACGGCGACGGCATGATCACACCGGCGATCTCGGTTCTGTCCGCGGTGGAGGGCCTCGAAGTCGCCGCCCCGATGCTGCATCCGTACGTCATCCCGGTCACCTTAGTGGTGATCACCGGATTGTTCTTGTTTCAGCAACTCGGCACCGGCCACGTCGCGCGACTATTCGGGCCGGTGATGGTGCTTTGGTTCGTCGTTCTCGCCGTGCTCGGCGTCATCAACATCACACATCAGCCGAGCGTGCTGACCGCGTTGAGCCCGCACTACGCAGTGGTGTTTTTTCACCAGAACGGCTGGATCGGTTTCTTGACTTTAGGCGCGGTGGTGCTCGCGGTGACCGGCGCCGAGGCCCTATATGCGGACATGGGCCACTTCGGCCGTCGGCCGATTCGCATCGCTTGGCTCTGGCTGGTATTTCCTGCGCTGGTGCTGAATTACTTCGGGCAGGGTGCGCTGATCCTGAACGAGCCGGCCGCGATCCGCCATCCGTTCTTTCATCTGGCGCCGGAGTGGGCGCTATATCCACTGATCGGACTCGCGACATTGGCCACCGTGATCGCGTCGCAAGCCGTCATCTCAGGCGCCTACTCGCTAACGCGCCAGGCGATTCAACTCGGCTACTGTCCGCGCCTGATGATCGAGCACACTTCCGAGCGTGCAATCGGTCAGGTGTATGTTCCGTGGGTAAACTGGGGGTTGTACTTCGCCGTCGTCGGGCTGGTGCTGGGCTTCGGATCTTCTAGCAATCTTGCCGGCGCGTACGGGATTGCGGTAACGGGCACGATGGCAATCGATTCGATTTTGATCTTCGTCGTGATGCGCAAGCTGTGGCACTGGCCGCTGGCGGTATGCGCTGCGATCTCGGCGTTCTTTCTGGCGATCGATCTATGCTTCTTCAGTGCAAATCTGGTGAAGCTGTTCGTGGGCGGCTGGTTTCCGGTCGTGGTCGGTATCGTCGTCTACACGCTGCTGTCGACCTGGAAACGCGGACGCGAAATTCTGTTTGAACGACTGCGGCCCGGCGCAATTGCACTGCAGCCGTTCATCGCGAGCATCACCGCGCATCCGCCGCTGCGCGTTCCAGGCACGGCTGTGTTTCTGACTGCGACCAAAGAAGGCGTGCCGCACGCGCTTCTGCACAACTTGAATCACAACAAAGTTCTGCACGAGCGCGTCGTGTTGCTGACCGTGCGCGCGGAAGACATCCCGCACGTGCCGGAATCGCAGCGCGTCGAAGTCCATCCGCTCGGCCATGACTTCTTCCGGCTCACAGTGCATTACGGCTTCAAAGACGAACCCGATTTACCGCTCGCCCTGGAGCGCGCAAAATCCACCGGTCTCGACTTCAACATGATGGAGACATCGTTCTTTCTCAGCCGGCAAACGCTGGTACCGACGCAGGCGCCCGGCATGGCGTTGTGGCGGGAAAAGCTGTTTGCGGCGATGTCGCGCAATGCCGCGAGCGCTACGGCGTTCTTCAAGATTCCAACCAATCGCGTGGTGGAATTGGGCACGCGCATCGAGCTATGAGCGATGTCGGGTCCCTCGATCGATATGCTGGAAAAGATGCTTACAGCGGGACGCGACAGTGGATTGCTGCGTTTCAGTTTGGGCGGCGCGTATCTGAAAGCGGGCGATGCGATCGCGGCGATAGTGCATCTGCGGCGCGCGGTGGAACTGGATCCGCTCTACTCGGCCGCATGGAAAGCGCTGGGCAACGCGCTGGCCGGCGCGCAGCGCCCGCAAGAAGCGGTGGCCGCCTATCGCCAGGGAATCATCGTGGCGGAGCGCAAAGGCGACAAACAAGCGGCGAAGGAAATGCAAGTTTTCGCGCGGCGTTTGGAGAAACAACTGGCGAGCAACCTAAAGACGTCCAATGACTAAATCTTCTGTCATCGGCGTACTCGCCGCCGGATTGCTGTTTACCGGTTGTCTGATGGCGCCGGTGTTTGCCGGGGACGCCTATCCGACGGGTCTCGATCTGATCAAACGCTGCAACGCGTTGAACGTGATGCAGGACGCAAACGCGACGCCGGATCAGGAAACGGTGCAGGACTTCGGCTATTGCATCGGCTTTATCGTCGGCTACGTCAGCGGCTTTGCCGGGCGCGACGCAACCGGCGAAGCAGGCCGGTTCTGCCCTTCGGCCGACGTCAAGATCACCGACTTCGTCGCCAGCGTACAGGCCTGGCTGGTGCAACATCCGGAAGCCTTGGACAAGCTTGGTGCTTACGTGATGACGCAGGCGCTGCGGTCGAGCTTTCCCTGCTCAGCGAAGTAAGCAGGGTCGCGCAGCGCACGAATTAGTGATCGTCGCGGTCGCTGTCCGCGCTGCGGCGATCGTCTAGATCTTCTTCGTAGTCTTCGTCGTAGGCTTCGAATTCCTTGGTGGCCCATTCGCGCTCTTCGATGATGTCGTGCGCGATTTCATGGACCCGAGCTTCGACGTCGGCTCTGGCGTCTTTCTCCGCCTTCTCGGTGGGAAACTCGCCATCGGCCATTTCGACTTCGATGCTGCTGCTCTCGCCGTCGTCGACCGAGACGCCGGCCTTCGGCCATTCTTTGTGCAGCTGTTCGAGCAGCATATCTTTGAAGGCTTCGTAGTCCTCGTCGGACACCAGACCGAGAACGTCGCGGTCAGCGTAGTAGGTAATGACGAGTTGCTTACTCATGCGATTTACTCCCTGAGCCGAGCCTGCGGGCTACCGGTTAGCGTGCGTCTAACCGTGGGGCCCGGCGCGGCCGAGTCATACTCATTGGACGAAAAGCATAGCATGCGGCTATGGTCATGTGCTGTGATCGACGACGCCTCCAGCAAGTTCTACATTTCGTGCGGCGCGCCGCTTAGGCAAGGAACTTTGCTCTGCGTTGCGGCCTCCATTAGCTGATGTCGTAGCCCGACATTCAGCCACTTCAAGCATGCCGCAAGCCGATCTCGTTATCTCCACGCCCGCCGGCCTATATTGCCCCGCAGGCGACTTTTATATCGATCCGTGGCGCCCGGTAACCCGCGCTGTGATCACGCACGCCCATGGCGATCACGCTTCGCGAGGGCACGCCGCCTATCTGGCTGCCGCGCCCGGCGCCGGGATATTGACGGCAAGACTCGGCGACATTGGCCTGCAGACGCTAGCCTACGGCGAAACCGTTGCAATGAATGGCGCGAATGTATCGTTTCATCCGGCCGGCCACGTGCTGGGATCGGCGCAGGTGCGCATCGAAGTCGGTGGCGAAATCTGGTGCGTGTCGGGCGACTACAAGCTCGAGCAGGACATAACCTGCACGCCGTTCGAGAGCGTGCGCTGCCATACGTTCATCACCGAATCGACCTTCGGGCTGCCGATCTATCGCTGGCGCGCGCAGCGTGACATCTTCGCGGACATCAACGCTTGGTGGCAGGACAATTCGCAACGCAACCGCACCAGCCTGCTGCTCGCATACGCGTTTGGCAAGGCGCAACGGATTCTCGCCGGCGTCGACCGCAGCATCGGCCCGATTTTCTGTCACGGCGCGGTCGAACCGCTGAACCGGGTGTACCGCGACGCCGGCGTGCCGCTGCCGGAAACCGTGCGCGTCAGCGACGTGCGCGACAAAGCTTTGCTGTCGACGGCATTGGTAATCGCACCGCCGTCGGCGCAATCGACGCCGTGGCTGCGGCGCTTCAGCGACTTTTCCGACGCTTTCGCGTCCGGCTGGATGCAATTGCGCGGCGCGCGGCGGCGGCGCGCGGTGGATCGCGGCTTCGTGTTGTCCGATCACGCCGACTGGCCGAGCCTGCAACAGGCGATCGAGGCAACCGGTGCGCAGCGCGTGATCGTCACCCACGGCTACGTTGCGCCGGTAGTACGCTGGCTCACCGAGCACGGCTATCAAGCCGGGGCGTTCGAAACGCGCTACGGCGGCGAACAGGACGAAAGCGAAGAAGCGGACGACGCAGAAGCTGCGGCCAAGCGCGACGTCGAAGCGGTCGCGCCTGGCTAGAGCATGCGCCAGTTCGCCGCACTGTATGCCGCCATCGATGCGACGACATCGACGCGCGCGAAGCTGGATGCGCTGGTGCATTATTTTCGGGTGGCAGAACCAGCCGACGCGGCGTGGGCGGTTTACTTTTTAGCGGGCGGCAAACCGCGCCAAGTCGTCCCCACCAAACTACTGCGGCAGTTCGCGGCGCAGCTCGCCGGTATTCCGGCGTGGCTGTTCGACGAAAGTTATCAAGCGGTAGGCGACCTCGCGGAAACCATCGCGCATGTGCTGCCCGATGCACAGCACGCCAGCGATCTGCCGCTGTCCGTGTGGATCGAAGATCGCCTGCTGACATTGCGCGGTCTGCCGGAAACCGAGCTGCAACATCGCCTGCACGGATACTGGTCCGAGCTCACGCGCGAGGAATGCTTTGTCTGGAACAAACTGATGACCGGCAGCTTCCGAGTCGGCGTGTCGCGTCAGCTGGTCACGCGCTCGCTGGCAACGGCGAGCGGCGTCGACATCCGGCGCGTAGCGCAGCGGCTGATGGGCGACTGGAAACCGTCGGCGCAAACGTATCAAGCGCTCATCAGTCAAGCCGGCGCTGTCGCCGATCTCGGCCAGCCGTATCCATTTTTTCTCGCGCATCCATTGGAGATGACGCCTGCCGATCTCGGCGAGATCGGCGAGTGGCAAGCGGAATGGAAATGGGATGGCATTCGCGCGCAACTGATCAAGCGCGAAGGACAAGTGTTTTTGTGGTCGCGCGGCGAAGATCTGATCACCGATCGTTTTCCGGAAATCGCGGGCGCTGCTGCTGATCTGCCGGACGGCACCGCGCTCGATGGCGAGCTAATCGGCTGGCACGCCGAGCGGCCGCTGCCGTTTGCACGGCTGCAGACGCGCATCGCACGGCGCGCGTTGACGCCGCAAGTTCTCGCAGACGCGCCGGCGCGATTCATCGCCTACGACGTGCTCGAGCGCGACGGCGAAGACATTCGCGAGCGACCGCTGCGCGAGCGCCGTGCCCAATTGGACATGCTGCTCCGAGCCGGCGCAGATGCGACCTTATTCGCATCTGCGATCGTGCACGCCGAGAGCTGGGATGCGCTGGCAACGTTGCGCGAAGAAGCGCGCGAACGCGGAGTCGAAGGCCTGATGCTCAAGCGCCGCGGCTCGGCGTACGGCATCGGGCGCACGCGAGGAGACTGGTGGAAATGGAAGGTTGACCCCTACAGCATCGACGCCGTGCTGGTGTACGCGCAACGCGGCCACGGCCGCCACGCAAGCCTGTACACCGACTACACGTTCGCGGTGTGG
>JBDTMS010000135.1:0-8308 GCA_039934195.1 Betaproteobacteria bacterium | reverse complement strand
TCAGGTCCAGGTCCGACGCGTAGCCCAGCTCTTTGCCGCCCAGCTTGCCGTAGCCAATGATCGAGAAACGCGGCACATCGCGGTGGCGCGTGCGCAAGCCGGCCCAGGCCCAGCGCAGCACCTCGCCGAGAATCAGGCCGGCCAGGTCGCTTAAGTTGTCGGACAATTTCTCCAACGGCAGCGTATCCGCCAGGTCCTGATCCAGCAGCCGCAGCGTTTGTACTTGCTTGAAGTGGCGCAGCGTATCCAGTTGCCGCTCGGTGTTGTCGCTGTGCTCGTCGAGCTCGTCGGCGAGTTGCTTGGCCAGCGCGACCCAGTCCGGCGCATCGAACGCCGCCGGCGAGATCAATTCATCCAGCAGCATCGGATGATTCGCGAGATAGTCGGTCGCCCACGGGCTTGCCGCGGCCAGGCCGGCGAGACGTTTCAAAGCTGCGGGATACTCAATGAGCAATGCGAAATACGACTCGCGCCGGCCGATGCTTTCCAGCACCCGCGTGAGTCGTTCCAAGGTCGCGTCGGGATTGTCGAACTCCGCGGCGACTTCGATCGCGCGCGGCGCAAGCCGGTCCACCCGCGCTTGCGTGGCGCCGGACATGCGTCGATACATCTGGCCTTCGCGCAACAGGCGCAGACGCTCGATGACCAGCGCCGGATTAGCGAAACCGAGCTTGCTCAGGGCAGCGGCGGCGTCATCGGGACTCGTGCTGCCGCGCCAAACGACTGCCAGCGGATGTTCTTTTTGTGGCGCGCCCTCCGCCGCGAATACCGCTTCGAACTGGTGCGTCACGCGGCTCCGATGCGCATCCAATGCAATCATCAGCGCGTCGAAACTCGGCATTCCCATCGCCTGCGCGATCAGCGCGCGGTCGTCGGCTTTTGCGGGCAGCTGATGGGTTTGTTGGTCGTCGAGGTATTGCAGGCGATGCTCGAGGTTGCGCAAAAAACAATATGCGCTGCGTAGATCCTCCACCGCCGGTGACGGCAATACGCCGCGATGATCGAGCTGCTTCAGCGCCTGCACCGTCGAGCGCTCGCGCAGCGACCAGTCACGTCCGCCGCGCACCATCTGGAATACCTGCGTGACGAATTCGATTTCGCGAATACCGCCCGGACCGAGCTTGATGTTGTCGCGCAGGTCGCGCCGGGCAACCTCGGCGGCGATTTGTGCGTGCAGCACACGCAGCGATTCGATTGCGCTGTAATCCAGGTGCCGGCGATAGACGAACGACGACACGATGCGATCGAGCTCCGGATCCGGCGTCGGGCTGATCACCCGCGCTTTCACCCAGGCATAGCGCTCCCATTCGCGGCCCTGCGAATGCAAGTACGTTTCCAAGCCGTCGAAGCTGACCGCCAGCGGCCCGCTGTCGCCATCCGGCCGCAGCCGCGTGTCGACCCGAAATACTTGTCCGTCGGCGGTGAACTCCGCGAGCGCCGCAATCAGGCGCCGTGCCGATCGCGTGAAGTATTCCTGATTCGAAACGCTGCGCGCGCCGGTAGTTTCGCCCTCGTCGGCGTAAAGAAAGATCAGATCGATGTCCGATGAAACGTTGAGCTCTGCACCACCCAGCTTGCCCATGCCGACGACGACGAGAGATAGCCGCGCGCCGGTGACGGCATCTATCGGCGCGCCGAACGTCGCCTGGGCCCAGCCCTCGATGTGGCGTACTGCAAAGCGCAGGCATTCCTCCGCCAGCGCCGTTACTGCAGCGAACACCTCGTCGATTTGCGCGAGTCCGTTGAGATCCCGCGCGATGATCTGCAGCATTACGGCTTGACGAACCTGGCGCAGCCGCCGATGCAGTGCAGCCTCGTCCGGCAGAGTTTCGCTGCCCAGCAGACCGAGGATGCGACTGCGATCGCACGGCGCGAATACCGATTGCGGGTCGAACAATTCAGGCAAATGCTCCAGAAGACGGCGCGCAAATCGGCTGAGCTCCGCGGTGCGTGCGAGAAGAGCGGCCGCGTCGCCAGGCAGCTGCGAACCTTGTGGTAGCGGGATTGCCGAAGGCTGTTCTGGCTGCATTGAGGTCCAAGGCGATAAAATACGAGATTGGATCGAGCGTCGCCGAAACTAACACCGCACCGCGTGCGCGGACTGGCGGCCAAATCCGCCGAGGCTGTTGTGGGAAGCGCCGGTCAGGTTCACTTCACGCATCGCGATTTCCGGCATCACCGCACGCATTGCCGAGTCTCGCTGTCCTGATTCTCGAGGTGGCGCGAGCCGGCAGTTAAGAGGATTCTATTGACCAAGCCCTACGCGTGCAAACCAAGTCTGCGGCATGCCCGTGCGCCTGGCGTTTAAGCTGTTCAAGCACGGCAGTCTGTGGATCTATCGCGGGCTGACGTATGCACTAGTAGCCTTCGCTATCGCATTTGCGCTAGTGGTTCTGCTGGTGCGCTACTGGCTGCTGCCCAACATCGACCAGTATCGGGAGGAAATCGTCTACGGCTTGAGCCGCGCGTCGCATCAGCACGTCCAGATCGGTTTAATCGAAGGCGACTGGGATGGCTTCCGCCCGCGGCTGGTGCTGCACGATTTCGCTCTGCTCGATGCCGATGGCAAAGAACGGGTCAGCCTGGAAAAAGTCGACAGCACGCTCGCCTGGTGGTCTTTGTTCGTCGGGCGCCTGCGTTTCTATTCGATCGAGCTGGAAGAGCTCAACCTCAAGATTCATCGCGATGCGGCCGGCGTGCTGCACGTTGCCGACATCGCGCTTGCCGATACGCCGGATTCAGATGATGGCGGGCTGGGCGACTGGTTGTTGCAACAACACCGTATCGTACTGCGCAACTCCCAGCTGACCTGGTCCGACGATCGCCTCGGCGGCGCACCGCTGGTGTTGAAGGACGTGGAGTTTCGCGTCGAGCGCAGTTTCGGCACGCATGCGTTCGGCTTGCGAGCGAGGCCGCCTGCCGAGGTCGCATCGCCGCTCGACGTTCGCGGCGAGATGATCGGCCGCTCGTTCGGCGACTTGAAAAGTTGGTCGGGCCTGATCTATTCGGGCATCGCGCGCACCGATCTGGCCGCGCTGCGTCAGTGGGTACAGCTGCCGATGCAGACCACGCGCGGCACGGGTTCGGTGAAGATCTGGAGCAGCTGGAGCGGCGGCAAGCCGATCGACGTGACCGCCGAGGTCGCGCTGGAGCAGGTCCTCACGCGGTTGGACAAAGATCTGCCGACCCTGGAGCTGACACGCTTGCAGGGCCGACTCGGCTGGCGCGACAACGGGAACGGCCAAGTTGCGTGGGCACGCAAACTTTCGTTTGCGACACCGGATGGCGTGCGGCTGCCACCCGCAGACATCACCTATTCGCGCAGCCTCGAGCGTGCCGGCCAGCCGATTTCTTCGGAGGTCGCGTTCGATGCACTGGAGCTCGACGCCGTCGTGCGTTTGATCGATCGCGTCCCGGTCGACCCGGCGCTGCGTGCTCGTCTGGCTGAGCTCGATCCGCGCGGGGCACTACGCGATTTCCACGTTAACTGGCAAGACCAGTTCAGCCTGAGCGGCCGCTATTCGATACGCGGCGGTTTTGCCAAAGTGAGTTGGCATGCGTCCGGTTATCTGCCCGGGATCGCCAACGTAACGGGCAGTTTGAACGCCAGCGAAAAAGGCGGAACCCTGAGCGGCAAGGCCAGCGCTACCGCGATGGCGATGCCGACCGTATTCAAAGAGCCGCTGACCATCAACACGCTCGATGCGCGCGTGTCGTGGCTAATGACCAAGGGCGTGCCGGCAATCAACGTTGAGCGTCTGACGATCGACAATCCGCACATGGTCGGCCAGGTTACCGGGCGATATCAAGCGGTCGCGACCGGCCCCGGCGTCGTCGACATCAAAGGCACGTTCGCGCGCGCCGATGGCGCACAAGTCTGGCGTTACGTGCCGCTCGTACTATCACCGATGATTCGCGATTGGCTGCAAAAAAGCCTGTTGTCGGCGAACGCACGCGACATTCAGGTCATTCTGAAAGGCGATCTGCACAACTTCCCGTTCACCAATCCGGCCACCGGTCGCTTCGAAGTGACGGCGGCGGTCGACAACGGCAGCCTGATCTTCGCGCCGGGCTGGCCGCAGGTAGACGGCATTACCGGCAACATCGCATTTCGCGGCAAGCGCATGGACATCACGGGAAACCAGGGCCACGTCATGGGCGCAACGCTGTCTGGCGTGAGCGTTGTCATCGCGGATCTCGGTGCGCAGAAGCCGGTGGTCGAAGCGCGCGGTGAGGCCGAAGGTCCGAGCAGCGATTTCCTGCGCTACGTGAACGACAGCCCGGTGCGCGCACGAGTCGGCGCGTTTACCGAGGGCATGCGGGCCGCGGGACGCGGTCGGCTAAATTTAAAACTGGAGCTGCCGCTGCGGGACCTCGACACGGTCAAGCTGGCGGGTCTGTATACATTTGCGGGCAACACGTTTTATCCGGCAGAAGGTATTCCTGCGGTCGAGCAATTTTCCGGCAAGCTCGCGTTCACGCAAGAAAGTGTGGCCTTGCACGATGGTCAGGCGCGTCTATACGGGGGCCCGGCGCATATGACCGTAACGACGGACACCGGCGGCTCGATGCGTATCCAGGCCAACGGCCAAGCCGACATCGGAGTTTTACGCAATGACCTGCATCAGCCCGTGCTTGCGCACGTCTCCGGTATCACCGACTGGCGCATGAATGCCGAGGTGCAGGCACATCGTTTCGATTTTGTGCTCGACTCGAGCTTGCAAGGCGTGACCTCGACATTGCCGGTGCCGTTCGCGAAATCGGCGCAGGATCGGGTGGCGCTGCACATCGAGCGGCGCGAACGCTCCGCCGCGCAGGATCTGGTGACCGCGACCTATGGCTCGTTAATGTCGGCGCAGCTGCTGCTCGATAAATCCGGCCGGCAGACCAGGATCGCGCGCGGCGAGATCGCTTTGGGGGACACGGCCCCGGTGCCGCAGCGAGACGGCGTTTGGATATCCGGGTCGCTCGAGCGTGCCGACATTGAGCAGTGGCAGGATTTGATCGATGAGCAGCCGCGCGATGGCGCGTCGGATGCGATCCTGGCAGGCATTACCGTGTCAGTGAAGCGTGCGCGTGCGTTGTCGCGCGATTTCGATGACGTGCGAGTGCAGGCGACGAGGCAAGACAACGATTGGCAGGTGAAGCTCGGAGCGAAGCAATTTAGCGGCGATGCACGCTGGCTGCCGCAAGGGCAGGGCGCGATCATCGCGCGATTCGGCCGGCTCGAGCTGCCGATGCCCACCGCAGAGATCAAGGCGGTCGACGCCAAGCGCGGCGAAGGGAAAAATCTACCTTCGCTCGACATCACGGCCGACGACTTCCGCATGGGCACGCGGCAATTCGGTCGTCTCGCGCTGATCGCAGTGCCCAACGCGCGTGACTGGCGAATCGATCGGCTCGAGCTGGTCAATTCGGACGGCACGCTGACCGGAACCGGCTTGTGGCAGCCGTGGTCGACACACCCGCGCACGCAGATGGATCTCAAGCTCGAGGTCAGCGACATCGGCCGGTTTTTCACTCGGCTCGATTTGCCCAAAGGTATCGATCGCGGCAAGGCGAATCTCGATGGCAAAGTGTCCTGGGCCGGGCCGCCGTATTCGCTCGATTTGCCGACGTTGTCGGGCCATTTGCAACTGACGGCCGAGAAGGGTCGCTTCGTGAAGATCGATCCCGGTATCGGCAAGCTGCTCTCGGTCGTGAGCTTGCAGACTTTGCCGAAGGTCGCCATGCTGGATTTCCGCGACATCTTCAGCGAAGGGTTTGCGTTTGACAAGATTGGTGGCAATGTAGACATCGCGCAGGGGCTGGCGCGCACCCAGGACTTCGAGCTGGTCGGGCCGGCGGCGCGGGTGGAAATGAAGGGCGAGGTCAGCCTCGCAGCGGAAACGCAGCAGCTCGATGTGCGCATCTTCCCATCGCTCAGCAACAGCATTGCGCTGGGCACCGCGCTGGTCAATCCGATTATCGGCCTCGGCGCGCTGGTGGTGCAGAAGGCACTGAAAGATCCGTTCAGTCATTTGCTGTCATTCCAGTATCACATCGCAGGGAGCTGGACCGCGCCGACGGTAACCAAAAAAACACGAGCTCAGGTTTCGGACGGCCCCGCCGGGCGCAAATGACGCCGCGCGAGAAAAACGGCGATACGTGTAATGCGGAAGTGTTGCCAACGCGTTATTGAATTCTCCCCGATGCCGGCGTTGCGCTTGCAACGCAGAGGCGCGTGAATGCTGCTGCAAACAACCGGTGTCGAACTCAGCAAAAAAGATCTTCACGATGAAAATGAAAAAAAAACCGAGCACAAAAATTCCAGCCGCGGTGCGCTCCGTGTTCGGACGAGCGCGCCCGCGTGCGGGCGATGCAGCGCACGCCGGCAAACAGGAGGCTCCGGCCACCCCCGAAGCTGCGCCGGTATTTCGCATCGCCGGTGTACAGATGGCGTCCGGGCCGAGCGTATCGGGCAATCTTAACGAAGCGAAGCGGTTGATCGGCATGGCGGCAGCGCAGGGCGCAGGACTGGTCGCGCTGCCCGAGTGGTTTGCCTGCATGGGTCTGAAGGACACTGACAAAATCGCATTGCGCGAGAAGCCCGGCGATGGCCCGATCCAGAAATTTCTCTCGGACATGGCGCGCAAACATCGCATTTGGCTGATCGGCTGTTCGGTGCCGATCGAATCGCCCGAGCCCACGCGCGTGCACAACAGCCTGCTGGTGTACGACGACGCGGGAAAGCAGGTTGCGCGGTACGACAAGATTCATTTATTCAGCTTGAATCTCGGCGCGGAGAAATTCTCCGAGGCGCGCACGATCGATCCCGGTAAGGACGTCAAGGTGATCGACTCGCCGTTCGGCCGCATCGGGCTGTCGGTGTGCTACGACCTGCGCTTTCCTGAGCTGTATCGCGCGATGAAGGACGTCGACATCATCGTCGTGCCCTCCGCATTTACCGAGACCACCGGCCGCGCTCACTGGGAAGCGTTGATCCGCGCGCGCGCCATTGAGAACCTGGCGTATGTCCTGGCCCCCGCGCAAGGGGGGTATCATCTGAACGGACGCGAGACCCACGGCAACAGCATGATCGTGGACCCGTGGGGCGTCGTGCTGGATCGCCTGCCGCGCGGCTCTGGCATAGTGTCCGCCGGGATCAATCCCGCCTACCAGACCGAGCTGCGCCAAAGCCTGCCCGCTCTGACGCACCGTACCATCCACCGCCTGTGAGCCTTGGTTTGCGCTTCAAACGCTGGTTGATTCAAGCAGAATGAGTCCCCACTTAAACGCTATCCGATAGCTGGGTTTGCAAGTAGGCCGTTCTCTAGTCCCCAGCCCCGAGTCCCTAGTCCCTATTCAAAAAAATGAATGCCCCCTCCAGCACCGACCTGTTATTCGCTACCGCCGACCGCACTCTGCTGACCCCGTATGGCCTGGATGCGTCGGGGATCAATAAGGTATTCGGGCGCATCCTCACCCACGACGTCGACTACGCCGATCTGTATTTTCAGTACAGCCGCAGCGAGAGCTGGAGTCTGGAAGAAGGTATCGTCAAATCGGGCAGCTTCAACATCGATCAAGGTGTCGGCGTGCGCGCAGTCAGCGGTGAGAAAACCGCGTTTGCCTATTCAGACGACATCAGCCTGCCGGCGTTGAGCTCGGCCGCTGAGGCGACCCGCGCGATTGCGCGTCAAGGCGGCGATGCGCGTACCCAAGTTGCGCGGCGCGGCGAAGGCCGCAGCCTCTACCTGCCGCAAGATCCGCTCACCAGTCTGCAGGACCCAGCCAAAGTAGCGCTGCTGGAAATGATGGAGCGCGCAGCCCGCGCGCGCGACCCCCGCGTCAAGCAAGTGACGGCAAGTCTGAGCGGTGAGTACGAAGTCGTTTTAATTGCGCGCGCCGACGGCTTCATGGCAGCCGATGTGCGGCCGCTCGTGCGATTGTCGCTGCAAGTGATCGTCGAACAAAACGGCCGCCGCGAGCAAGGCTCGGCGGGCGGCGGCGGGCGCTTCGACTATGGCTACTTCACGCCCGAGATGGTGCACAGCTACGTCGAGCAAGCGGTCGACCAGGCGCTGGTGAATTTGAATGCAGGCCCAGCGCCGGCTGGTACGATGACCGTCGTGCTCGGACCGGGTTGGCCCGGCGTGCTTCTGCACGAAGCAATCGGCCACGGTCTCGAGGGCGACTTCAATCGCAAGGGCAGCTCTGCATTTACCGGCCGTATCGGCGAGCGCGTCGCAGCGCCCGGCGTTACGGTCGTCGACGATGGCACGCTGCATCGGCGCCGCGGCTCGCTCAGCATCGACGATGAAGGCAA
>JBDTMS010000134.1:0-8337 GCA_039934195.1 Betaproteobacteria bacterium | reverse complement strand
GTGCGTGCGGTTGATACGATTACGGCATCGGGCATTTTGGGCTCTCTCCGGTGGTGGGGCGGCTGGCTCGGGCGGCGATATCGGCGCGCTCAGAATTTTGGTCCAGGATGCATCGCGCAGGGGCTAGGGGATCGGGACTGGAGGCTAGGGAAAGCGTAAGTCGGTGGGCGTCGCTAACGGCGGATTTCCGATCTTCGATGTTGACGCTTTAGTCGCTGCTACCCCCTTGCCCCTAGACCCGGCGAAGCGCAAGCCCCTAATTCCTACGTTATCGCATCGCGCTAGCGTATCACAGCGCTGTCAATCATCATGTCGGTGCGGACGCCCGTGTGGCGCGCGCGAGTGGGCCACACGACCAGGGAAGGCGCGCAATATTCGCGCGGTTCCCTCCGCGAACTGCGTCAGGCTTCGACTAGGTTTAAAACTGCGCGAACGCGCACCTCGCGATCCAATCAAAAACGAAACGGAGGAGCCATGCGTCTGCTTGGAAAAATCGCGATCATCGTCGGCGCCGGTCAGGGTCCTGGCGAAGGCATGGGCAATGGCCGCGCGACCGCACTTCGCTTCGCGCGCGAAGGCGCAAAGATTCTCGCCGTAGATCGCGATCTTGCATCGGCCGAGGAAACCGTTGCGATGGTCGTCGGTGAAGGAAACCAGTGCGTTGCATTCCAAGCCGACGTGACGCGCGAAGCTACGCTCGCTGCGGCGATTTCATTTGCGCGCGAGCGCTGGGGCCGCGTCGACATCCTGCACAACAACGTCGGCGTCAGCATCGCCGGCGGCGACGGCTCGCCGCTCGACATCACCGAAGATGCCTTCGATCGCATCAGCGCGATCAACCTGCGCGGCACGATCATGGCGTGCAAACACGCCCTGCCAATTATGCGCGAGCAACGCTCCGGCGTAATCATCAACATTTCATCGGTCGCCGCGTGGATGGACTATCCAACCGTCGCCTATAAAGCCACGAAAGCCGCGATGATTGCCTACACGCAGCAAATCGCGCTACAAAATGCGCCGTACGGAATACGCGCAAACGTGATTCTCCCCGGCTTGATGGATACGCCGATGGCGGTCAATACACGTGCGAATGCGTTCGGGAAAACGCGCGATCAGATTGCGGCGGAGCGCGACGCGAAAGTCCCGCTAAGGGGAAAGATGGGGACGGCATGGGATGTTGCGAACGCGGCGTTGTTTCTCGCGTCGGATGAGGCGAATTTTGTGACCGGGGTGGCGTTGCCAGTGGATGGGGGCGCGCTGGTGAGGGTTGGGTAAAGTAAGCAGACGGCGTTGGAGAACTCAACGTCTATGATGGAGACCGCTGACATGATCGTCGGGGGGAAATTTTGGCCATCCTAACCCAGTTGCATTCTCAGGCGAACGCTTATCTCGAATCGGACACACTCGAATTTAAGCAATTGGATCGAAAATGCCGCGTCCGATCGTTTCATCCTTTGAAGTTACTAAGGTCGCGAAGTGCACTCGGATTAGCGACGGAGCGGAGCGTGGGTCGTACAAGCTTCACGCTTAGCGCGTACAGAGGTCATATATGGATACGACGACGGTCTTCGCGGAAATTTTGATAGCCGGGATAATTTTGATAGCCGGGATATAAAGTGGAGTCTCGCTTGCGTTATTGCTGCTGACCATCTTCGGGATCGGCGACATTCGTACACTCGGTTCTGATCTGCAGGATGGGGCAGTTCTAGTTACCGTTCGATCCTTGGCAATGTTCTACACCTTGGGAATCGTTTTGGATCGCACTTATGACGTCATAGAAAAAGTAATCGATCTAACGGCACTGTTAATGCGAGCTCCTTGGATTGAAAGGAAGGCGCAGTTGGTATTAAGTGACGAGCGCGTTAGAGTCCATTCTCTAGATGGTACGTCGAACGCATATCAACAATACGTTATCAGTCGACTGCGCTTGGCGAGGGCTACATGTTTCAACTTCATTCTCATCGTTCCGTCGGCATTGTTACTCACCGAAATCAGATTCAGTTGGCTTGAAGGAATCACTACGATCGAAGCTCATTCTTTGCGTGGTTGGATTTGGTGCGCTGTTAATATTAGTTGGCTTCGTCGCCTACGTGGCTTTGAAAAAGACGTTCCAAGTTCGCAATCGACAGATACAACAACTAGCGTTAAGTCCTGGGTTGAACACGAACCTTCACGCTGGCCGCCCGGGAATGCATGAGGCGAGCCCAGCGAACCATTTCTCTCTTGTTCTCCCACATCGACAAGCCGATGCAGGGCTGGGTTTATAGAGGTAACTGTACGGCGGCCGACGAGGCGAACCACTGACTGATCTATCGCAACTGATCTATCGCAACTGATCTATCGCAACTGATCTATCGCGGCGCATCTTAACGCCCGGCGTAATGATCCAGCGTAGCGACCGCGGACTTACAAGATTTTCGGATGAGTATGCCGGATTACGGCAGTTTGAATCGATGGGAGCGAACCTTGTCGGACGACAGGATTCGAACTCGGCCGTCGCTCGGTTAGGAGCGACGCCGAGGGAATCCTATTAGCGCAGATAGCCGCTCGGGCCGGCTTTGATCAGTGTTTTCACTTTCATGACAATATTCCTAAACTGTGGACGGGTGCACGGTACCGAACGTCCGGTATGCGTACGACGATGCATTGAGCAATTGCCACACCATCGCGTAATTCAGGTGGGGCAATGTGGCTCGAGACAGTTCACGCACTATACGCGAATCGATTTCACCCATCTCAAAACAGCCTTGGAAATACCTCGCAGTAACGGATGATCCGATGCGCTGGAGCGATGTACTTGACTACTCGCCTGCTGGGAAGAACGTGCTCGAATGCAGACGTCAGCAAAGACACCCATGGACATCTCGCGCCCTACTACTTTTGGTCTCCCTATGACTTTAAGTTTATGGCGCTCGTCAATTTCGCCCATTACTGTGCCGACACATCGCGCTGGATTAACGACCAATCCGGCACATCGTTCGAACCAACACTCGGGAGTAAGACTGCATGGCGGCTCGCGCATCACGGTCATACGACGATCTCAAAGCGGCGAAGTCGGCGGCTTCGCAGCAATTTCTTGCGCCTGCACCTAGGACTCGCGCATTCGCTGCTAATGCGGTGGTGACGCATCCAGGGACAAACGTTGTCGGTGTCGGCATTGGTCAGAAAATCAGCGAAGGCAAAGCTACCGGCGAGCGCTGCGTGCGTTTCTACGTCGCGCGCAAGTTGCCGAAGTCTGCATTGCAGAAAAGCGCGCTGCTGCCGGCGAAACTGGATGGCGTAGCAACCGATGTGATCGAAACGGGCATCTTCACAGCGCAAGGACCGGGTATCGCAAAAGCGCGATCCCGACTACGTCCAGTGCAGCCGGGCTGCTCAGTTGGCTTCAAGTTTCCGGCACCGCACGACAACGTCGTAATGGCGGGCACGCTCGGCGCCATCGTCGAAAGAGACGGCGTGTTCTACATGCTCAGCAATAACCATGTGCTAGCTGAAGAGAACCAATTTAAAATCGGCGCGACTATTTTTCAGCCTGGGCTGCTCGACGGCGGCAAAGTGTCGACCGACCGGGTCGCCAAGCTGGCGCAATTTCGCAAGTTGAAGAAAACCGGCAACGCTATCGACGCGGCGATCGCGAAGTTCACGCGCAGCAAGCTCGTCTCAACCAAATTCGTAAACGGCGTGTCATTGTCTTCGACCACGCCGATCGCCGCGGCGGAGAAAATGGCCGTGCATAAGGTCGGGCGCACGACTGGCTACACGCAGGGCGTCATCGAAGACATTAGCGCTGACGTGAAGGTCGGTTATGAGAAGGGCGACCTGACGTTCGTCGATCAGATCCTCATCCGCGGTCCGAAAGGCGTCGCGTTTTCGAACGCAGGCGATTCCGGATCGCTGATCGTCGAGCGCAAATCGGGCGCAGCGACGGGATTGCTGTTCGCCGGCTCGACCAGCTACACGATCGCAAATCACATCGAGCTCGTGCTGAAGGCATTCGGCGTCGAGCTCTCGATCTAGCTCATTCCTATGGCCGCACACGAACCATTACCCGACATCAAGCGCCGCCTCTCGCCAGTGCTGCTCGCAATCGACGGTGTCAGCGGCGTCGGCATCTTTTCCGGTCGGCTTTGCGTGTATGTCGAGCATGACGTCGCCGAGTTGCGCGACACAGTGGCCGCTGCACTTCATCAACACGCTCCAGGATTGCCATACGAGATCAAGATCGGCGGCCGCTTCGACACGCAATAGATCGAGCGGCGCGCCACGTAACGAAACCAGCTCTGCGCGGGCATGCATCTCACCGCTGCTCTGCGCATGCCTGCTCGAGCACGCTTAGAGCACACGAAGGAGTAACGTCATGATCGTCGATTCGAAATGGGTAGAACGCAATCTGGGCTTCGATCCAATCACCACGCCTGCACCTGCATCGACGTTCGCAGTCGCCGAGGCAGCCCGGTCGGCGAGCGTCGAGGATATTCGCCGCGAGATTATCGATTTCGATTCCGAGGCGCCGGAAGGCCGCGAGTTTCTTGCGTTCACCACTGCGACCGGTCTTACGCGGTATACCGACTTGAAGTGGCCGCGCGGTCTGGAGCCCAAGACCGGTGCGGCGCCACGCGGACGCGCAGGCAGTCCGCTGCCGCGAGCTGACGTGCTGCTGGTCACTTGGACGGTCGACGAAGGCCACGCACTGAGCCGCGTACTAACCCCAGGCAAGGACTCGCGCAACGACTATCGTCCTTATACGCACAACTACGCCAAGATCGCGCGCAAGATGCGCAACGGTTGTCCGGCAACGCAGGCCAAGCGATTGGGCACCTACTGGACCACGACGATCGGGTCAAAATCGGTGGTGGTATTCAAATCCGACTCGCACATGTCGCAAGACGGGCCGCAACTTCCCAACATCGACGTGTGGCAGCAGATCATCGATGAGGTGCAACCGAAATTAGTGCTGACCACCGGCACATCCGGCGGCATCGGCAAGCAGTTCGAAGTCGGCGACGTCGTGATCAGCCCGATCGTGCGCTTCGATTGCACAGCTAAGTTCAAGCGGCAGCCGTTCCATCAAGACTATTACGCCAGCGTCGCGCCGAAGAAGAAACACTTTCCGACCGCACGCTCGCTGTTCAAAGTAAACGCGCCGCAGCTTCCGAAAGACAATACTCGGTTGCCGAAGATCTTCGCGGTGTCGCCCAAGGCGTTATCGGAATCGGTTGTCACGACCGACTTCTTCGGCTTCGACACCTCGGACGATCACTATCATTTGCAAGGACTCGGTGACGCGTCTGAAATGGGCGATGCCGTGCTCGGAATGGTGTGCAAAAAGATGGGCGAGAACGCGCCGCGGTGGCTTGCAGTAAGGAATATTTCCGATCCGCAGATCAAAGCGGAAGGCACGCTCAGGCAGCAGGCGGCGCTGGCGGCGCAGATCTACAAAGGCTTCGGTCGCTGGAGCTCGGTGTGCAGCGCGATCACGTGCTGGGCGCTTATTGCTGCCGAATAAAGCATCTCCGAACGACGAGTGCTTGACCTGTTGGCGACGAGGGTGAGCAAGAATTCAGGCGCCCCGGTTAGCGATCGGCCATGACGACCGCAGAAGAGTCTAGAAGTCTCGCGCGCTGATGTCGCGCTCGGATCGAGTGCGGTGCTGATCGTGCTGGTCGCTATCTGCGCCGCGATTGCCATCATTCGCAGTCAGCCGCGCGATCATGAGCACCGGCTTGCGAAAGCGTCAATGCACGAAGCGCTGATAGAGCGTCAACAGAATCTCCAGCACGATCAGCACGACGATATACCACTCGACACGCAACGCGTGCTTGCTGGTGAGCAAGTCGAGCACGGTGTGGGCGGTCTGCGAAATCATGTTGAGCTTTCGTTCGAGCGCGATATGCCGGTCGGTGATTTCGAACTCAGCCTCTAATCGGGCGAACAGTCCCTCCAGACGAGGATGATCCCACAGCGTGTCGGGCTTTTCGTCGATCTCGGCACGGCCGACCATGCGTTGTTCTACCAGCATCATAGCGCCTAGCTTCTTCAACAAATCCTTTGACTTGCTCCTGACACGCCCGGAGCGCCCCAGGTCCGCCGCCAGCGGCTCGATCCCGTCGAACTCGCCTGCGACGCTGCGCTCATAGAGCGACAGCAACGCACTCTTGCCAAGCACATCGGCAACGATCTGCAGGCGCTCTACGCTGGTATCTTCGAGCGTGGCCACGCCTGCCGTGACGCCCTCGCGACCACCGGCCTCGACAAGGATGTCTAGGCTTTCAGTTTCCGGCGCAGAGTACGCATTCGTGATCAACGGCGCGAGCTCACTGAGGAACGCAGCCTGCTCGGCTTGCGATACGTTGAAAAACACGACGACGCCATGCCGGTACAGCGCAATGACACCCTCCGACCTGCTGATCGTGAGCGGATTCGTAGCAAGCACAGGCACGACGCTGTTGATGCGCAGATCGATGCGCTCACCTACCAGTACTGCCTGGCTTTTGAACGCGTGGCTGCGAATAACCTGAAGATCTCGCATCGGAGCAACGGTGGGTGTGTGCGGGTCTTTGCGTCAATCGAAGTAAGTCAGTACATGGTCGATCTGTGCAGGACGAGAATCGATGCGCCATGACAGCAAGTTGGTCTCATTGATCGCTCACCCCGCACGCCGCAGGCGTCTCTCGATCGTACAGTTCGCCGCCATGAGATCGTGCTACTGAGAATTCGGTGCTGGCCGCGCGGATTGCGCGCCATGATGCGGCGCCGACGCACACTGGACATGGCCCTTGCGTTGGTTAATCTCCGGAGTAGACTTATCCGCGTAACATAACCACAGAACAATTGGATCGGCCGTTCGGTTGATCCACCGTCACACCTTCGGGCCGCAGTGCCTGTTCAATCGGTACAGCTGTACCGCTCTGCAATCATCTGACGATACGCGCCATCCCGCGTGAGCTTGTACGTGTGGGGCGCTGGTCGCGGCCAGGCGCGGAACGTGTGGAACACAGCGCGCCCTGCGCCACGTCCGATCGAACTGAACAGCATTTCAGGAGCTTCGACATGCAAACCTGGACACGACACATTTTCACAGCGCTGTCGCTGGCGCTTTGTGCACCGACCGCGTGGGCAATCGGCGAATTCAGCAGCAACAGTGCAAGCGGCAAAGCGCAGCTATGCCCCGAACCGCGCACGGCGCCGTGCGCCGGTGCAACAATCGAGCAACTGTCGGATGGCGGGTTTTTGCAGACGCCTGCCACCGTTGCGATGTCGCCTGCCAACACCGCGCTGCATCCCGGGGTCAACTTCGCCGCATTCGCTGATTACGATCCGCTGGTATTCGCGCTGCCGACACTCAAGGCACTCGCCTCCTCGGATTCTTCGCTAGGCTATTCGACCAGTGCGAGTGCCGAAGCCGTGCAGGCCTACACCTATACCGGCGGCACGCCGCAAACATTCACTCTGGTCGTCACTGTGGACGGCGTCTTGACTGGTCAGGACAACCGTGTGATCGGCGGGGTGAGCGCCTATGGCGAGGATTATCTCACCGGAACAGTCGTCGACGGACCGGGCACCCTGCTCACAAACCCGATCAGCTTCGCGCTTTCGCTCACCGGCAACAGTACCAAGAGCTTCAGCTTTACCCTCGACCCCGGTGAAAGCGTTTACCTCGACGCATTTCTGTCTGCAAGCGCGCGCAGCACGCGCGGCCCATCAGTTGCCGATGCATTCAACACGATGACGATGCGATTTACCGATACCACCGGCCTGGTCGTTGCGCGACCCATACCCGAAGCGGGATCGCTGCCGTTGCTGTGTGCGGGACTGGCACTGGTCGCGATGATAATTCGGGGTCGACGCTAACGGTTGCTGCTCGCGCGCGGCCGCATTGCAATAATGCCCGCCGTGCGCGCAGGCGTAAATCGCCGTCATCGCGGGTTTCGAGCGAGTCTTCTCCGCTGCGCATCGTGACGCGCATCAACGCACCCGCGGTGCGCTGATCCGGTACGCAGCTTCAGTTTTTTCACTCACGCGTCGAACGCATACCGAGTCTCGCAATGCGTAACATATCCCTTGGGCCGCGACGTTTGGATTTGTGCAATCGAAATCCATCCTGCTGAGTCGGGCGGGCGTCGGCCAGCATGCGCTCGACCTCATGCTGTCGATCACCGACGATCGTAAGCTCGCGTGCTTGTGCTATCGCATTCCTCTTTCTCCTCGGCACGTTTCTCGAGCCGATGCCCGCCCTGATTATCGTAGTGCCGATCATGGGCTCGCTCATCGCGCACCTCGGTTATGACCCGGTTCACTTCGGCATCCTCACCATCATGCTGCTGGTGGTGGATCCGT
>JBDTMS010000133.1:0-8340 GCA_039934195.1 Betaproteobacteria bacterium | reverse complement strand
GAGCTTGCGCTCGAGCAAGTTGTCGCCGCGGAAAAGATCGACGCCAAGATTCGCGCTGCGCACAAGTCCGGCGCAACGACCGGCATCACGTCGGCTGATCGGATGACCTCGGCCGTGCACATGCAAGTCATCACGCAATCGGAAGCCGATCAGCTCACGCGCTACAACGAGCTGCGCCGTGCGTGCATCATGGTCGACGATTTCCCGCCGGACGTCGGCCGCCACGCACTGGCTGAGCCAGCGAGTCCCGCTGCCGGTTTCGCAGCTGAGCTCAGGAAAACGGCGTGACGCAATCCGTTATTCTCAACGTCGAAGAAGGCATCGCCACCATTACGTTCAATCGTCCGGAGCAGTTCAACGCGATGGACCCCGACATGATGATTCAATTTCGCGCCGCGGCCGAGCTCGTGCAGCACAACACCGAGGTGCGCGTCGTAGTCCTGCGCGGGCAAGGCAAAGCGTTTCTCGCGGGCGGGGATGTCGTGCTGTTCCACAGCCGCATTCGCGAGCTGCCCGAGATCATCGTGCGCTGGGGCCGCGAGATGCATTTCGGCGTGCTCGCTTTGCGGCGCGCGCCAAAGCCCGTGCTCGCGAGCGTTCACGGGGTCGTCGCAGGCGCGGGATTCAGTATCCTGTGCGCAGCCGATCTCGCCGTCGCGGCCGACGATACGCGCTTCTCGCTGGCGTATACCAACATCGGCGCGAGCCCGGATGGCGGCAGCTCGTATTTTCTGCCGCGGCTCATCGGCTACAAGAAGACGATGGAATTGATGCTGATGTCCGAGATGTTCGATGCACAGACGGCAAAGCAGCTCGGCCTGGTGAACTGGGTGGTCGCCGCCGATCAGCGCGATCAGGAAACGTTACGCGTCGCGAGCCGGCTCGCCAAAGGTCCGACGCTTGCCTACGGCGAGGCCAAGCGCCTCGCCAATCAATCGCTGGAGCGATCGCTCGAAGCGCAGATGGAAGACGAGCTCGCTGCATTTGCACGCTGCGCCAGAACCGGCGATCTCATTGAGGGCGTTGCGGCCTTCGTAGAGAAACGCAAGCCGAGCTTTCGAGGCGAATGACGCCCTCCGCTGCAGGCCCTCCCGCCGCCCGCTTTCCTGCGAGCGGCGCAGGGTGCAATCGCCGGCAATCTTTCTCCCATACCGATTCGGACTCGTGCAGTTCGCGGTGTCACACACGAACAGAT
The DNA here is from genome assembly GCA_039934195.1 of Betaproteobacteria bacterium. Taxonomy (GTDB): domain Bacteria; phylum Pseudomonadota; class Gammaproteobacteria; order Burkholderiales; family SHXO01; genus SHXO01. Next base: position 7,145 of record JBDTMS010000133.1, on the reverse strand, counting down.
GCGCATTGAGTGCGTGCGAACGAATGTCTGCCTATGCGATCCGGCTACGCCGATAGTTCTATTGCGGCCATGGCGCGGCGGCGTCAACACTGATGTCGTGCGGCGCTGCTGATTGTTAGATGAACCGAGATCCATTCCATGCCGACGCTAAAAGATAAAACCGTGTTTATCAGTGGGGCGAGTCGCGGCATCGGCCGTGCGATTGCGCTGCGTTGCGCGCGGGATGGCGCCAATGTCGTGGTCGCCGCAAAGACGGCCGAGCCGAATCCAAAACTCGAAGGTACGATCTACAGCGTCGCGCAGGAAATCGAAGCAGCGGGTGGACGCGCACTGCCGGTGCAAGTCGATATCCGCGAGGAAAGCGCGGTGCAGGCTGCGGTGGAGCAAGCCGTGAAGATGTTCGGCGGCATCGACGTGTTGGTCAACAATGCCAGCGCCATCGGCCTGACGGGCACTCTGGCGACGCCGATCAAGCGCTTCGACCTCATGCACGGAATCAACGCACGCGGCACGTTTCTCTGTTCGCAGACATGTTTGCCGCACCTGATGCGATCCGACAATCCGCACATTCTCACCCTGTCGCCGCCGCTCAATCTCGATCCGAAATGGTTTGCGCCCCACGTTGCCTACAGCATCGCGAAATACGGCATGAGCCTGTGCACGCTCGGTATGGCACGCGAGTTCGCCGATCGCGGCGTCGCGGTGAATTCGCTTTGGCCGCGCACCACCATCGCCACTGCGGCGGTCGCTGTGTTCTTTCCCGACTCGGTGCACGCCAGCCGCAAACCGGAGATCATGGCCGACGCGGCGCATATCATCATCACCAGCGACGCCCGCAAGACTACCGGCAATTTCTTCATCGACGACGAAGTCCTGCAGCACGCCGGCGTGACCGATCTCGATCGCTATGCGGTGACGCCGAACACCCCGCTGCATCCGGATATTTTTCTGGACTGATCACGAGCGATTGCGATGAGCGTTGGCTCCGCGCCGTTTCGCGCACGCGCGCCGATGAGGAGAAGTTGCCGGCCGGTGCATCATCTCGAGTACGACAAGGAGGCTAACGTGTCGAATGCTGCAGGAGTGATCTCTCCGGAAAAGGCAATAACCTTGGACGGGTTGTTTCGCGAGCGCGTTGCGCGATCTCCCGATCTGGTGGCCTATACCGATTTCGATGAAGACGCAGGTGCGTGGCGCGACCGAACATGGGGCGAAATGGCGCACCTGGTCGCGCGCTGGCAAGCCGCCCTCCAGCGCGAAGGACTGGTTGCCGGCGATCGTGTCGCGATCATGCTGCGCAATTGTTCGAACTGGGTTGCGATGGATCAAGCCGCATTGGGCCTGGGCCTGGTGGTGGTGCCGCTCTACACGCAGGATCGACCGGAGAACATGGCCTACATCATCGAGAACTGCGGCGCCAAGCTGCTGTTGTTCGAACAGCCCGAGCAGTGGCTTGCGTTCGAGGACGTGATGGCGCAGCTGTCGCACATTGTGCGCGTTGTGTACGTGCGGCCGGCCGCGAAGGCTCCGCACGATCCGCGACTGGTGAGCCTGGCGCAATGGCTGCCGGAAAGCGCGATCGCGCCCGCGCACGTAAATACCGATCCGCACGCGCTGGCCAGCATCATCTACACCTCGGGCACCACCGGACGCCCCAAGGGCGTGATGCTGAGTCACAACAACATGCTGTCAAATGCGTACGACGCATTGAGCAGCTTCGATGTCAGCCCAGCCGATACCTTCCTGTCGTTTCTGCCGCTGTCGCACACGCTCGAGCGCACTTGCGGTTACTACCTCAGCATGATGGCGGGGGCGCGCGTCGCATACGCGCGCTCTATTCCGCTGCTGTCGGAAGATTTGCTGGGCATCCGGCCGAGCTTGCTGATTTCGGTGCCGCGCATCTACGAGCGGGTGTACGGTGCAATCAAAGCCAAGCTTGCCGCCGGCTCGCCGCTCCCGCGCAAGCTGTTCGAGCTTGCGGTCGAGGTCGGCTGGGCCCGCTTCGAACATCAGCAGGGACGCGGACGCTGGCACGCGAGCTTCCTGTTGTGGCCGCTGCTGAACAAGTTGGTCGCGGCAAAAATTCTCGGACGCCTCGGCGGGCGTCTGCGCGCAGCGGTGAGCGGCGGCGCAGCACTGTCTCCGGATGTCGCAAAAGTCTTCGTCGGACTCGGATTGCCGCTGCTGCAGGGTTACGGCATGACTGAAACCAGCCCGGTGGTCAGTAGCAATCGCATTGAAGACAATGTACCGGCGAGCATCGGCAAACCGATTCCGAAAGTGCAGGTGAAACTCGGAGAGCGCGATGCGTTGCTGGTGAAAGGTCCCAATGTGATGCTCGGCTATTGGCAGAACGAAGAGGCGACGCGCGCAATGTTCACGTCGGACGGCTGGCTCAACACCGGTGACACCGCGCGTTTCGACGAGAACGGACGCCTGTACATCACCGGCCGGCTGAAAGAGATCATCGTGCTGTCCAACGGCGAGAAGGTGCCGCCGGTCGACATGGAAAGCGCGATCATGCGCGATCCATTCTTCGAGCAGGTGATTGTGCTCGGCGAGGGCAAGCCGTATCTATCGGTCATGGCGGTGCCGAATAACGACCAGTGGATCAAGGCAGCCGCGGAGCGCGGGTTGGATTCCGCCTCGCCGCTTTCGTTTCGCGCACCGCAAGCCGAGCAGTTGGTATTAGAGCGCATCAACGCGCAGATCAAACATTTTCCCGGCTATGCGCAGGTGCGGCGCGTCGCCGTCGTCGGCGAGCCGTGGACGATCGAGAACGGCATGCTCACACCGACGCTCAAGATCAAGCGCGCAAAAGTGCTGGAGCATCACTACGCAGAATATGAGAAGCTCTACGCAGGACACTGACGCACGCGCTCGCCGCCCCGCATATCGGACGAAACAGTTTCGATGAAACAGATTCGCTGAACAGACATGACTGCCGACGCCGAATCGAATCAGCTTCCTGTCGATCGCGAGCCGACGTTGCGTGTGGTGCCGATGCCGGCGGACGCCAATTCGACCGGCGATATCTTCGGCGGCTGGATCATGTCGCAGGTCGATATTGCCGGCGCGATCCCGGCGCTCAGGCTCGCCCGCGGCCGCGTGGCGACCGTCGCAGTCAACTCGTTTACCTTCCGGCAACCCGTACTGATCGGCGACGTGGTGAGCTTCTACGCCAAGGTCGTTCGCGTCGGCCGCACTTCGATCACGGTGGACGTCGAAGTATTTGCGCAGCGCGGGATGACGGAAGAGGTCACCGCCAAGGTTACTGAAGCAACGCTGACCTACGTCGCAGTCGACGAAACTAGAAAACCGCGCGCGGTCGGAGTCGCGCGAAGCGAGGCTCGCTCCGGTGCCGTGACGCGAGACAAACCATGATCGGACAACGGCAAAAACGGCGGTCCCGAGCACCTCTCAGACCGGCCATCTCAAGATACGTGCAGATCGACAAAAACGCCTGAGATACTGGAGGAAACATGACACAGCAGTCCAGCACGACCCAGAGACGCACTGGCACATTGCTGAGTTTGGTTGCGATGGCCGTGTTGATCCCCATTAGCGGTGCCGTCCGTGCCGCAGGTTTCGCCCTGATCGAGCAAAGCGGCAGCGGCATGGGTAACGCGTTCGCAGGCAGTGCGGCGTCCGCAGAAGATGCGAGCACCATCTACTTCAATCCGGCTGGCATGACGCGTCTGAGCGGCAAGCAGATCGTCGTCGGTGCGCACGCTTTGCGACCTAGCGCCGACTTCAACAACCAGGGCTCGGTCACCACCGGCGGTGCATTGCGCGGCGGCAATGGCGGCGATGCTGGCGACTGGGCCTATCTCGGCAACTTGTATTTGTCCTGGGGCATCACCGACTCGCTCTGGCTCGGGCTCGGCATAAATTCGCCGTTCGGTCTGCGCACGGAGTACGATCGCGGCTGGATCGGCCGCTATCAGGCGCTCACCTCAGACCTGCAGACGATCAACATCAATCCGAGCATTGCGTGGAAGGTGAACGAAATGGTGTCGCTCGGGTTCGGCGTCGATATCCAGCAGACAAAGGCAACGTTGACCAAGGCGATCGACTCCAGCACGATTTGCCTGGGCACGCTCGGACCAGGCCCTTGTGCGGGGGCCGGCCTCGCCGTTCCTCAGACACGCGACGGTTATCAGGAACTCGAAGCGGATGACTGGGGTTACGGCTTCAATGCCGGTGCGATGTTTCAGATCGCGCCCGACATGCGTGTCGGCGTCACCTATCGATCGCGCATCAACTACACGCTTTCCGGCACCAACAGCTATGCCGGTATTCCGGCTCCACTGGCCGCCGCATCGGCGTCGCTGCGCTCGAGCGGCGCTCAGGCCGATCTCACCGTCCCCGACTCCGCTTCGGTCAGCGTGTTCCAGACCTATAGCGACAAATGGGAATTCATGGGCGACATCACCTGGACACACTGGAGCACGTTCGACGAGATTCGCGTCAAGTTCGACAACGGCGCGCCCGACAACGTTACGCCGCAGAACTGGCGCGACACGTGGCGCTTTTCTCTGGGCCTGAACTACAAGCTAAATGAACAGTGGAAGCTGCGCTCCGGCCTGGCCTGGGACCAGACGCCGGTGCGCGATGCGACCCTACGCAACGCGCGTGTCCCCGACAACAACCGCACCTGGGTTGCGATCGGCGCGAGCTGGTATTTCGTTCCGAACGCGTCGCTCGACTTCGGTTACGCGCATTTGTTCATTCCATCAAGCAGCATCAATCACACAGAGCGCGCCGCGGGCACGCTGACCGGCACGTACGATTCTTCGGTCGACATCCTGAGCGTTCAGGTCGCCTACAAGTTTTGAGGTCGATCACTCTCGCGCCCACTCGAGTGTCTTAGGCTTCATCATGAGCTCTACATCTCCGCTGCAAGTGCGCAAGGTCGCCATACTAGGCGCCGGCGTCATGGGTGCACAGATCGCCGCACAGTTCGTCAACGCCAAGGTGCCCGTGCTGTTGTTCGAGCTGCCGGCGCGCGAAGGCGATGTCAATGCCAACGCAAAGAAGGCGATTGAAAGTCTCAAGAAGCTCGAGCCGAATCCGCTCGCGTCCGCGGCACTGGCGGTGCACATCGAGCCGGCAAACTACGAACACGATCTCGAACGCCTGCGCGAATGCGATCTCATCATCGAGGCGATCGCCGAGCGCATGGATTTCAAGCGCTCGTTGTACGAGAAAGTCGTACCCCACGTGTCCGACGATGCGGTGTTTGCCAGCAATACGTCGGGCCTGTCGATCAACGCGCTGGCGCAGGCGCTGCCGGAGAATTTACGAGCGCGTTTCTGCGGCGTGCATTTCTTCAACCCGCCGCGCTACATGTATCTGGTCGAGCTGATTCCGTGCGCGCAAACGCAGCCGGAATTGCTCGATCGCCTGGAAGCTTTCCTGACGACCACAGTGGGCAAGGGCGTGGTGCGTGCGAAAGACACGCCCAATTTCATCGCCAACCGGGTCGGTGTGTTTTCCATCCTCGCTGCGTTCCACCACACGCAAAGCTACAAGCTCGGATTCGATGTAGTGGATGCGTTGACCGGCCCGCTCATCGGGCGCCCGAAGAGCGCGACCTATCGCACCGCCGACGTGGTCGGCCTCGACGTGCTGGCGCACGTGGTGGCGACGATGCAGGAGCAACTCCCGAACGATCCCTGGCATCGCTATTTCGAGCTGCCGCTGTGGTACAAGCATCTGCTCGAACAAAAAGCGCTGGGTCAAAAAAGCGGCCGCGGCGTCTATGAGAAGCGCGGCAAGGAAATCTACCTGCTCGATCCCGATACCAAGGAGCGCCGGCTGGCGGGCGGCGAGGCGGACAGCCGTGTCGTTGAGATTCTCAAGCTCAAAGATGCGGGCGAGCGCTTGCAAAAACTGCGCGAGAGCTCGCAGCCGCACGCGCAATTTTTGTGGGCGGTAATGCGCGACATGCTGCATTACTGCGCTTATCACCTCGCGGAGATTGCCGACAACGCGCGCGATCTCGATTTCGCTGTGCGCTGGGGTTTCGGCTGGAATCAGGGGCCGTTCGAAATCTGGCAGGCCGCCGGCTGGGGCCGCGTCGCCGGTTGGATCGCGGAGGACATCGCCGCAGGCAAGGCCATGTCGACGGCACCGCTGCCCGAGTGGGTGTTCGATCCGAAGCGGCAAGCCGTCCATACGCCGGACGGATCGTACAGTCCGAGCGCCGATACTCTACGCCCGCGTTCGACCTTGCCGGTCTATCGGCGGCAATTGTTTCCCGATCGGCTGGTCGGCGAACCGGCGGGTTACGGTCACACGGTGTTCGAGACCGACGCGGTGCGCATGTGGCATACCGGGGACGACATCGGCATCGTCAGCTTCAAGAGCAAAATGCACTCGATCGGCGAAGACGTGCTCGACGGCGTTATGCAGGCAATCGATGCAGCGGAGCGCAATTTCAAGGGCGTATTGATCTGGCAGACAGAGCCGCCGTTCTCGGTAGGCGCCAATCTTTCCGGCTCGCCGTCGAAGCCGAAGAGCGATAGCAAACCGTCCGCGTTCACATCGATGATGAAGAAAGTCCGGCGCGAGGCGGAGTCGATCGTTCTGAAAGCGGCGCGCTCGCTCAACGTCGCCGATGCGGTGATGGCCGGACGACTGGAGAAAGTCGAGCGCGTCGTCGCGCACTTCCAAGCGACGACGCAGGCGTGGAAATATGCGCTGGTGCCGACGGTCAGTGCAGTCGACGGTCTCGCGCTCGGCGGCGGTTGCGAATTCGTGATGCATTCGTCGCGTACTGTTGCCACACTCGAGAGCTATATCGGACTGGTGGAGGCGGGCGTTGGCTTGCTGCCCGCGGGCGGTGGCTGTAAAGAACTCGCGCTGCGCATCGCGGCGGATGCGAAGGGCGGCGATCCGTTTGCGTTCCTGCGCCAATATTTTCAGACCGTCGCGCTGGCAACTGTGAGCAAATCGGCGGAGCAGGCGCGCGAGCTCGGCTATCTGAGGCCCGGGGACTGCATTGCGATGAACCGCGCCGAGCTGTTGTTCATTGCGAAAGCGCAAGTCAACGCACTGGCGGATGCAGGCTATCGCCCGCCGCTGAAAGCGCGCGACATCCCGGTTGCCGGCCGCTCGGCACTGGCGACGATCAAAGCCAG
>JBDTMS010000132.1:0-8345 GCA_039934195.1 Betaproteobacteria bacterium | reverse complement strand
AGTTCAGTACATCGACCATGACATTCCCCTCAAACGCGGCGCGTCAGACTGAACAGCGGATCGAATACCCACTCGATGAGTCGGCGGTGGTCGAGCAGCACGTCGGCGTCGAGCAGCATTCCGGCCTGTAAGGTCACCTGTTTCTGATATGCATTGACGCTTTGCGAGTCGAGCACGACGGTCACGCGGTATGCGGGTTCCTGCAATGGCACCGGCAAAGTCGCGTCGCCGGGATTGATGAGCGACTTCGAGATCTCGACGACACGGCCGCGATAAATGCCGAAGCGCTGATAAGGAAATGCCTGATAGCGCAACGCCACGCTTTGTCCGAGCTCGATGAAGCCGATCGAGCGGCTGGGGACGAGAAGCTGCGCTCGCAGCTGTGCGCCGATAGGAAGGATCGAGAGCAGCGGCGTGGTCGTAGTCGCAGTCTGCCCTTCGTCTGCGAGCACCGTCGTGACAATGCCGTCTACCGGCGCGGAGATAATCAGCGCGCGGCGCGCTTCGGATTCGGTGAGCTGCTGATCGAGTTGCGAGACTTCGCGCTGAATGCTTTCTTTCTGCGTGCTGGCTTTGAGTGCGCTCGAATCCACTTCCAGCATCAGGGCGTTCAGATCGCGCTGCAGGCTGACCTTGGTGCGCTCGAGCGCTTGCAACCGTCCTTGCTGCTCGAGCAGATCGTCCTGCTTCTGCTGTACAACTGCCTCGGACACGAATTTTTGTTTGAGCAGCGCCTGATAACGCGCCAGCGTGCTCTGCGAGCTCTTGATGCGCGCCTCCTGTGTTGCGAGCTGGCCGGACACCTGTGCCGTTTCCTGCTTCATGCTGGCGACGCGCTGCTCGATCGAGCGGCGTTCGATCTGCGTAATACTGCGCTGCTGCGTGAGATCGCTCTTCAGGCTGTCGCGCCGCCGTTGCAACTGCGCGATTGCAGCGAGCTGCACTTCGGATGTCGTAAGCGAACCGTGATCGGTCGACAGCAAGAACAGCGGATCGCCGCGCTTGACGTGCTGGCCGTCCTTTACATGCTTGGTAGTCACGATCGCAAAGCTGGGCGGGTAGACCTTGATGATGCCTTTGGTCGGCGACAGATAGCCGACCAAGTGTGCTTTGCGCGTGTATTGGCCCCAATACGCGAACGCAACGACAGCGATCGCCATCACCAATGCGACAACGGTGATGAACCCAGAAGAGAACGGCCGTACCAGGGCGACATCGCCCAGCGCTTTGTCGCGGGCAAAGTCCAGCGCCTCACCACGAAATAGTGTCAGTCGCACGGCTGTCTCCTCTCTGCAACGACGCGGCTTTGCTGCCACGTCTGGGTCGTTACGAGACCGCTGGATCAGCGGCTTTCGCGATGACTTCTGGCGCTTCGTAGTGATGCGTTACGACTTGCGGGCAGCGCATGCACGCAGACTTGCCTTCTTGATCCCACCACATGCAGCTCGCCCGGATCGTGCACGCGGGCAATTTTTCGACAACGGCGGGTGCCCAGCGCACGATCTTCTCAACCAGCTTGCAGCGATGCTGCTCGGTCGAAAAGTGACTGCAGCCGCCGCCCTTGCAGGTGGCGGCGAAACGAAAAACTTCGGCTGGCGCGACGGGCCGCGCCAGAGCCAGAAGCTCATCGGTCACCGGCTGTGACTCGGTGAGATACGCCACTTCCGGCGCATCCGCGGTGCCATCGATGACGCCGATGACGCGGCTTCCTTCCCAGTCCGGTTGTGCACTCGGACAGAGTGTCTGGCGCGGCGCGTCCATGGTCAGAACGCCAGTTGACCGCCGAGCTGACCTGCCACGCCGCCAAGCCCAGCAGCCGGATTCACCGCGGGATTCACTGCAGCGTTTATGGCTATGTTCTCGAACGGCAGCGGACGTCCGCCATTGATGATGTACTTTGCAGCCAATGCGCCGCCCGATACGTTTTGTACGTCCGCGTCGGACAGCTCTACGCCGGCGGCTTTACGTGCATCCAGCGCGCGTGCGACGCCGCGTTTGGCGGCCAGCTCGAGCGCATCGCTCGACAGTTTCTGCGGTTGCTTGTTCATGACATGCTCCTTGTGATTGTCTGTGGAAAAGTATTGAATCGATTAGTGCCCGATGGGGTTGCCGAGAACTTCAAGCTTGGCGACCATCATTTTCTGAAATGCACCGGATGTCCCGACCGCCCAGGATGCGATCGTCGTGTACTGTGCGACGCCGCCGCTCACCTGCTCGACTTCCGCGAAGGACAATTCGGTCACTGCGTTGCTGCTGCCATTCATGTGAAGCTCCTTGATATGTGTCTATGAAAAAGCTCGTCGGTAATAACTCTCGCGAGTTTCTTGATCCAGGCGAGTACTCGTTACGACGATGCAGACAGTAGCTGAGCGATCGGCGCACGCGAATATCGCTTTCGATAAGTGCGTACGAATGGAATGTGAAAAGCGGACGGCGCGCGGCAGGTGAGCGGAGACTCGTTATGACTAAATGTCTATGCCGCCGGCAGCATCTCGAAGCTAGGCTTTTGCACGTGTACTGCTGCCGCGTGTCGTGAGCTGCAGGAAGGCGCGGGAGCGGAACACGCGTGACGCAACTCGGCGTCGCGCCGATGCAACGTCAATCTACAAGGAGTGATGTATGGATACAAATGCAACCGCAGTATTGCTGACGCAGGCCGAATGCGAAGAGATCAGTGGTGGGCGATACATAAAGCCGGGACAGCGGCCTACTACCGTGTATTACGATGACGGCGTCAGTATTCTGACCAGTGATCCGATCACCAGCAATGTGATTCCGAATGTGACTTGAGCGTTTTTCAAGGCGGGAAAAGGCGCGTTTGCGAGTTGACTTGCGGACGCGTCACTTGCGACACGCAGCGTGCAGAATAGCTCACCAGGAGCCGCGCTCTATGGTTTGAGCGGATACAAGCAATAATGCGAGCTCGGTTCTGATCGCTGCATAAGTTGACGACACCCTTGTCGGAGATTAATTGCGGCAAGACTTGCAGGATGGACGGCGTGGGACGACAAAACGCTCGGAGGTGTTATGTCGAAAGATGAAGGTCCGGATGCCGACGTGCCGGCTGCGCACGACAACATGGCCACGAAGGCATATCTACCAGGCAGCGGCACGCAGAAGAGGATCGTATTAGTCGTCCGTGCCGGTCCATTCGCGGACAAATTTGCAGAGTTACTGTTGCGGCTCGGCCAAGGCGCAGAGGTCCATCGCTGCGAGCCTGAGGCCATTGCAGACTGCGTGATCGACGATGCCACTCTGGTCGCTGTCGACTTAGATGCTGCAGAACATGGTGCGACGCTGATCGAGCTTTGCAGAACGCGTTTTCCAGATGTGCCGATGATTGCTCTGGCGGAAGTGATCGACGAGTCATCCATTCCAACGATCATGAATGCCGGGGGCGCGTGGGCGTGTATGCCGAAGAGCTACAGTGATGAACAGACGATTGGCGTGCTGCGGATCGCTCTGGATCGTGCAACCGCGAGCCCGAAATCGGACATCGTCGCGATGGACTCGTTATTCGGCGTTCTTGGCTGCGCCAACGGGCGCTGGCATGGCAAACACAGGTACGGACTCACGACGCGACAGATTGAAATAGTTTCTCTACGTTACGAAGGACTGTCGAATGTGCAGGTCGCGGAGCGTCTAGGTATCAATGCGGGTACGGTGATGGTTCAAATGAGTCTGATCTATCGGAAGCTGGGGGCAGCCAATTTCAAGCAGGCCGTTCGCTTCCTTTGGGGTGTCGATAGATGTGCAAAGGCTGCGCTAGCACGGCTTGAGGACTCGTCGTCCGACCTGGGTTGGCTTATGTCGCAAATGACCGAGCAGCGATATGCGAGAGAAGATGTGTTGTTTCGGAAGAACGCACCGATCCCAGGTCTTTACTTCATACAAGAAGGCAGGGTCTTCGTGCCGGAGATAAGAACAAGACTGGGTGAAGGACACGTGTTCGGGGAGATCGGCATCTTCCCGCCGCAGCAAACCGTGACGTTCAGTGCGATATGCGACCGGGAGTGCCGATTGCTCCACCTGACGACGAACCAAGCCAAGCGCTTGTACATGGAGAATGCGGAGTTCGCCCACCATTCGATGCAGCTTATCGCGCGGCGCTTATCGCACGTCAAGATGCCCATGTGGTGAATGACAGCGGGGTACGCGCAGCTTCGTTCAAACCACACAGCGCAATCGCCCACGCAGCGATCAGGTAGGCGAGTTGTTCGCTCGAAGCTGCGCGCGGGCAAATGCCTAAGCCGGAATGCTGTGCTCCGCCTTCCGCGCCCACGCGCGATGTTGCGCAATCGCGGCGATGAAATCCTTTGCTACCGACGCAATCGGCGTATCGCTCGACGCAGCGACGACACCAAGCGGCAAACCTGTAGCGCCGCCTGGCTTACTCATCAGTCCGGCGCCTCCGAGAAGATGTGCCGCGTCGCCGGTTACCGCGATCGCTTTGTTGTGCTTGAATGCTTCCATGATGTAGTGAAGCGCATCGCCGGAGCCGCGGAGTGCCGCCACGCTTTGCTCGCCGCCCGGAACGTAGAGGGCGTCGAACTCCACAGAGGGCTTGTTGGTAATCGTAAAGTCTACGGGAATGGGTTTTCCATCCGAGCCCACGATCGTGCCCAGGTGCGGCGCGACGATCTTGGCCTGTGCACCGGCCGCCTCCAACGCCGCCTTCATCCCTTGCACTGCCTGCGCGTCGACACCGTCGGCCGCGAGGATTGCGATCTTGCGCGACTTGATCGTATTCTTCACGGTGTTGGCCATCGATAAAGCGGTCGACTTCGCGACGCTCGATTTATGCTGATTCGGCTTGGCGTCGCTGGCTTTGACTTGCGCGCCTAGACCTGCGGCAACGCGAGTAGCGAGATCCATGTCCACCGTGGCGAGCAATCCCAGCATGCGCTGGCGCACTTCGGCCACATCGACTTTCGACAGCTCGAAGCGCAGCGCGTCGACGATGTGATCCTGCTCGTGTGGCGCCTGACTATTCCAGAACAGTGTTGCCTGCGAGAAGTGATCGCTGAACGAATCCGCGCGCGCTTTTATTTTCACGGCGTTGATTTTCTCGGGATAGCTGACGAACCCACCCTGTGCCGCCGTGGCCTGACGCGGAGAGCCGCCCGCCAGCGAATTAGGCTCATGCGCGGAGCGACCTTTTGGGACCGACTGCTGATGCATGCCGTCGCGTTGATTGTTGTGGAACGGACAGATCGCGCGATTGATCGGGATCTGATGAAAGTTTGGACCGCCGAGTCGGGTGATCTGCGTGTCGAGGTAGGAGAACAAGCGCCCTTGCAACAGCGGGTCGTCGCTGAAGTCCAGACCGGGCACGATGTGTCCGGTGTGAAAGGCAACTTGCTCGGTTTCGGCAAAGAAGTTGTCCGGGTTGCGATTCAAGGTCATTTTGCCGATGCGCGTGACCGGCACCAGCTCCTCGGGAATCAACTTGGTCGCATCGAGCACGTCGAAATCGAATTTCGCGGCATCGGCTTCGGTGAAAATCTGCACGCCGAATTCCCATTCGGCAAAGTCGCCCGCATCGATCGCTTCCCACAGGTCGCGGCGATGGAAATCGGGATCCTTGCCGGCGAGCTTCTGCGCCTCGTCCCACACCAGCGAATGCACCCCGAGCAGCGGCTTCCAATGGAACTTGACAAAGTGCGAGACGTTTTGCGCATTCACGAAGCGAAACGTGTGCACGCCAAAGCCTTCCATCATGCGATAGCTGCGCGGCAGCGCGCGGTCGGACATGACCCACATAATCATGTGCATCGATTCCGGCGTCAGCGAGATGAAGTCCCAAAACGTCGAATGCGCGGTCGCTGCTTGCGGGATTTCGTTGTGCTGCTCTGGTTTGGCGGCGTGGATCAGATCGGGAAATTGAATCGCATCCTGAATGAAGAACACCGGCATGTTGTTGCCGACGAGATCGAAGTTACCGTCTTCAGTGTAGAACTTGACCGCAAAGCCGCGCACGTCGCGTGCGGTATCGGCCGAGCCGCGTGAGCCCGCCACCGTCGAGAAGCGGACGAACACCGGTGTCTTGACAGCGGGGTCCTGCAGAAACCTCGCCTTGGTGTACTGCGCCATCGATTTGTACACCTGGAAATAACCGTGCGCAGCCGAGCCGCGTGCATGGACGACGCGCTCGGGAATGCGTTCATGATCGAAGTGCGTAATTTTCTCGCGGAACTGGAAGTCTTCGAGCAGCGAAGGTCCGCGTGCACCGGCTTTCAGCGTGTTGTGATCGTCCTCGATCTTGACGCCCTGATTCGTGGTGAGGAATTGATCCGCGGAATCGGAACGGTTGGGATCGAGGTCTGCTGCTTTGGTGGGAGAAGTTGCATCGCCCGCCACGTTTGGCTTGCTCGCTGCTGCGGCGTCCGTATCCGCAGCGGCAACCGTGGTCAACACCCCGTCCGTTGTACCTAGACCCACAGCCAGCCCTGAAGTCGAAGCGGCTTTCAAAAAATCACGTCTGTTGGTCGCCAATTCAGATCTCCTCGTGTGCGGCTCACTGCCGCGTTGTAACTAAAGGGGAGGGGATTCTGGTGGCCGTCGCGCGAAATCGCTATCGGTGGTCAGCTCCTTTTTCTGTAGGAGAGAAGCCTTTTCTCAAATGCGTTGAATGCGGCGAGAGATGGGTCGCAAGGTCAGTTGATCCACTGGCCGCCATCGACGTCGATAATTTCGTCGGTAATGTAGTTGGGGTCCACGGTTGCGAGAAACGTCGCGACGACTGCGACGTCTTCCGGCGTACCTAGTCTTCCCAGCGGGATGGTTTGCTCGATCGCCGAGCGGTTTGCGTTGATCAGCGCCGCTGTCAGCTTGGTTTCGATCGATCCGGGGCAGATCGCGTTGACGGTAATGCGTGGCGCAAGCTCTTTCGCGAGCGCGCGCGTAAGGCCGAGAATGCCGGCTTTCGAGGCAGCGTAGGCGAATTTGCTAACGGCGGACGGCGCGCCGCCGCTATTCGCGCTGACCGAAGACATGTTGATGATGCGGCCGCCGCCCGATTGCAGCATCAACGGTGCGGCGGCCTTGCACCAGTTGAAGCAGCTCTTCAAATTTACCGCGATGGTCAGATCCCATTCCGCTTCGCTGATGTCGAGCAAGGTTTGCGGCTGCGCGATGCCGGCGTTGTTCACCAGCACATCTATTTGTCCCCATGCGGTAATAACCTGCGCTGCGTGCGACTGCACGGCGCCGTAGTCGCTGACATCCCCGGGCAGTGTCATCACGTCCACCGCGCATTCTTTCAGCGAGCGCGCAGCTTCGCCGAGCTCGGTACCGGCGAGATCTGCCAGTGCGATGCGATAGCCTTTGCGCGCAAGCGACGCAGCGATTGCATAGCCGATGCCGCGAGCAGCGCCGGTCACGACAGCGACGGGAGCGGGATTCTGCGTCATCGCGCGCTATCCATGAATTAAAGCGGACCGCCGGTAACCGGCAGCGCCTGTCCGGTGATCCACGAGGCATGCTCGGACGCGAGAAATAAAACCGCGGCGGCGATGTCCTTCGGCTCGCCGAGTCTTCGCATGGCGATGCCATCGATCATCGCCTGCTGCTTGGCGCCGCCATAGGATGCCCATTGGCGTTCGTAATCCGGGCTCGTCCGCAGAAACCCCGGCGCCACCGCATTGATCGTGATGCCGAACTCACCTAACTCTTGTGCGAGTTGGCGCACCATGCCGATCTGCGCGGTCTTCGCGGTGCCATAAGGTGGGATGCCGGTTAGGCTCACACCAAGGCCGGCACGGCTTGCGATGACAACGATACGCCCGCCGCGCGCCTTCTTCATCGCCGGCACGACCGCGCGGCACAATAGAAACGCGCCCTTTACGTTGACCTGATAAATCGCGTCCCAGTCTTGCTCGCTGATCTCTTCGATCGGCTTGCGCGTTTGCCCGAGAATGCCGCCGGCCGCGTGCACGAGCACGTCGATCTGCTTCGCGGTCTTCTCGACGTCACGCACCAGCGCGGTGACCTGTTCGGCGTTGCATACGTCGAGCTCGCGCACCTCGATCTTGCCGCCGTGCTCGCACGGGATCTGTGCAGCGGCCGCGCTCAATTCTTTTGCCAGCACATCGGTCGCGATGACATGCGCGCCGCTCGCTGCAAACGCAGCGACGATGCCGGAGCCGATACCGCGCGCGGCGCCGGTTACCAGGACGGTCTTATTTTCGAAAGAAAGCTGCACGGTGTCTCCAGGTTAGCAATACCACTCCATCGCAACTGGCAATCTACGGGCTGGCCGTCGGCGCTTTCGCCGACCGCCTGAGACGTTACACATACATGGTCGCCCCTGTTTGCCAAGCATTCAATTCGTGACGACGAGAAGG
>JBDTMS010000131.1:0-8376 GCA_039934195.1 Betaproteobacteria bacterium | reverse complement strand
GCTCGTGCCGCACGAACGCATTCGTTACACGGACAAGTTCGATGACCCGAATTTAGTGGGCGAGATGCAGGTTACGGTGTCCTTGAAGAAGGTGTCCTGCGGAACTGAGTTGAACATCGTGCAGGAAGGCATACCCGCCGTAATTCCACTGGAGGCTTGCTATCTCGGCTGGCAACAATCGCTTACGCTCCTTGCCAAGCTCGTCGAGGCGGAGATTGCGTGATGCACGCGAGCAGCGGACGCGCTGAGCAGCGTCAAGTGCGCCGGATCATGGGCCATCTCAACGTTCGGAGCCGGTGACACGCAGTCACGCGTTGGCTGGCCCTCGCGAACCTCACTCTTTGGCTTTGCTTGCGAAGCGAGGTCGCCGACAAAAAAAGCAGCAGAAAACGTTTTAGCGGCGAGCGATCTCTATTGAACCGTCGTACGTGTCGGATTGCTCACGGACGGCGCACCACGTGGCGTCTGGCGTGCCGGTGACGATACGTCCATACGGGGCATGGGCAGAATTTCTCGATCCGACGTAGCTTCGTTCATGCTCGCCCAGCTCAGAGGTGGATTGTGCGTGCGCCGCATGGCTGCTCTTATGTACTAGCGCTTACGCTCAGCCCAATTGACGCAAAAAGGGGTCAGATCTTCAGGCATAAATCTCGTTACGTCGGCAGGGCCGCGTCACGAAATTCGTATTCCGCACTGCGTCGCCAAGAAAGTGCGCTAGCGCGGATACTGGCTTTTTCAGGCTGCACAGCGGTCCAGTAGGACGGCGTCGTCTTCCGCGCTCGGAATGCGATATCATCCGGCCGAGATATATTGCTCGAAACGCAAGCGGCGATCGCGTGGAAAACAGTTCGAGTATGAGTTGCTCCTGCATGTACCTCTATGTGCGCAAATGAGCGCATAGCCACGCAGTCGAATGTCAGCGGATGTCGTTCCCAAACCCTGCGCACCTCAGAGGTCTCGACATGTTTTCCACTCTCACATATGCCTTTCATGTCGCATCACATTTGCGCGGGGTGCATCCGCGAACTTGCTCGGGTTGTGGATTTTCCGGGAAGTTTCTTGGCTTTGGCATGCCCCCGCGTTTCGACGCGCAGTGCCCGCGGTGCGGTTCTCTCGAGCGACATCGTCTATTTTTTTTGGCGGTGGAGCGCGACCAGCTCGTGAACGCCGAGGCTTCGGTTCTGCACATTGCGCCCGAAGCTATAATCCAGCGTTTTCTGCAACCGCGCTGCAAATGGTACAAGACGCTGGATCTATTCCGAGACGATGTGGACCTGAAGGAACCGCTAGAGAAAACTTCGCTTGCCGATGGCTTGTTGGATCACATCATGTGCTCTCACGTGCTCGAGCATGTCGATGACAGAAAGGCGCTGCAAGAGATGTTCCGCCTGCTCCGTCGCGGCGGATCACTTTTTATCATGGTTCCGATCGTCGAAGGTTGGGACGCGACATACGAAGACCCATCGATTACGACCACGCAGGCGCGAGAGCTCCATTTTGGTCAAGGCGACCACGTTCGCTTCTACGGCCGTGATTTTCGTACCCGACTTCGGGAAGCCGGTTTTTCAATCGAAGAAATCACCGCCAACGAGCCGGACGTCACGAGGTATGGGCTGCAAAGAGGCGAGAAGCTGTTTGTTTGCACGAAGCCGTGATGCTGCGATCTCTGGTTGCGTAAGCGTCCGGTGATTTCGGGCCGCCGCTGTACCTGATCTCGGGACGAAGGAATGGTAGGGCCGCGCATCTTCCTAGGCTCATCGGCGAAGCAAAAGAAGTTGGTGCAGGCGTTGACACACGGTCTTGACGACGTCGCGCATGTCGAGCCCGTGGACGACATCCTTCAATCCAGAGATGACCACGCTGGGACGCCTTCTCGACCTCGCACATGAAGTGGACTTCGCCGCCTTTGTGTTTGCTCAAGCCGATTGGACGACCACAAGCCGGCCGGCAACCCCGTCTCCCAAGGCCGGCCAGGCGTCTCCGCCGCATCGAAGACCCTGTGGTGGCAGTACTCCCTAACGGCGCGCAGCCCGAAGGCGCCTTCAGCCGTGGGCCTTTTGCATATCTCACGAGATCGCGGCGGCGCGCTCGAGTTAGCCGGCACTCGTGGCACACATGAACTCAATCAGAAATCGCTCGGCCTACTATTGGTAATCATATTCGCTGGATGTGCAACGCCTCCATCTGCCGATCCCTCGGCGGTGGATCCTGGTCGCGCACAACAGTGTTCAACGAGTCTCGCCACCTGCAGTAGCGGCTTCAAGCTCTTTCCCGTGGTACAGCAGAAGCCGTGCAATGACAACTACGATGTCTGCATCAAGGGCTGTCCCGCAAGGACGTCTGGACCGTCAGTCCTGCCTGCCAAACAAACGACGTCAGAGCGCCTAAAAGCCCTGGACGATCTATACCAGTCCGGTGTAATTACCAAAGACGAATATGAAGTCAAGAGAAAGCAGATTTTGGAGTCGCTGTAAGCTCGCCCATCCTCCAGCGGCCCGACGACTTTACCGTTCACGGTTAACTGCGGTCGATGAGCACCGTTCTCATTCTTAAATTGCTATTGGTGCCTTTGTTTATCTGGGGCGTGACTCTGATTAGTCGCCGATGGGGGCCGACTGTCGGAGGCTGGTTGTCGGCGTTTCCGGTAGTTTCGGCGCCCATTCTGTTTTTCATCGCCCTCGAACATGGGGCAGCGTTCACGGCGCGTGCCGCTTTGGGTACTCTTTCCGCCGTGCTTGCCAACATCGCTTTTGGTGTCAGTTACGCTTGGGTTGCTACACGTTTTTCGTGGCCGCTTAGCGTTTTGGCCGGCTTTGCCGCTTACTTCCTAGCAGTTGCTTGCTTAAGTTTCTGGACCCCGTCGCTGTATACAGCTATACCGGCGGTGTGGGTGGCGCTCTTGATTGCACCGCGTCTTTATCCTTCCCTCGCTACATCGACACACGCTGCGTACGAGCCCGCGAATGATCTGTTCTGGCGCATGGGTGCCGGCGTCGTGCTGGTATTACTCGTCACCCATTTCGCATCCGCACTCGGCTCACACCTCAGTGGTGCGTTTGCCATGTTCCCAGTCATGGCCTCGGTGCTGGTGGTCTTTTCGCATCGGCATTCCGGTTCTGCGTTTGCGATTAATCTATTGCGAGGCATGGTGCTGGGCTATTACGCTTTCAGCATCTTCTGCATCGTCTTGTCCGTGACGTTGTCGGCGACCAGCATCGCGGTTGCATTTCTCCTGTCGCTGAGTTGTGCGGTGCTGGTTCAAGCGATCTCGCGCATCCATCTACCGCGCGGGCGACAACCAGCCGAGCGTCTGCCCGGCGAAGCTTGAGTTGTTGTTGAGGTGCAGAGGACGTGCAGAGCAGCGTCGTCTAGCTTTGCTCGTATCGTTCCACTAGGATCCTTTGATTCAGGTCGTACAAGTTACGGCCAACGACTACCGGAAGCCTTGCAACGAAAGAATTTGGTGTCGCAAACCAATCGAGTGCTGAATGCCTAGCCGCAGGACGCCTCGCTAGTTCATCTAACCCGTCTCGGGACCATGACATGAGCGTAGATCAAAAAAATCAGGGCGAGGCACTCCCGCCGCACGCCCAACTCATCCAGATGGCCAGCGCCTATTGGATTTCGAAGGTGGTGTACGCCGCAGCCAAGCTCGGCTTGGCGGACCATCTCGCGGCTGGACCTCGCAGTGCAGCCGAATTGGCGGGACCTACCCGCACCCATGCACCCGCATTGCACCGGCTGATGCGCATGCTGGCAAGCCTGAGCATTCTCACCGAACGCGATGCCCAGCGGTTTGCGCTGACGCCGCTGGGTGACGCGCTCAAGACCAACGCGCCCGGCTCGGCCCGCGCGAGTTTGCTCACGCTGGGCAGCCCTGCTTTCTCAGGCGCTTTCGAGAAAATCATGCATTCGCTGGAAACCGGCGGCACCGGCTTCGAAGCGGCCATGGGAATGCCCGTGTTCGATTACCTCGGTCAACATCCCGAAGAGGCATCGCTCTTCAGCGAGACGATGGTCGGCTTTCACGGTGCCGAGCCGGCGGCGGTCGCTGCGGCTTATGATTTTTCCGTGTTCAAAAGCATAGTGGATGTGGGCGGCGCTACCGGCAATATGCTGGCTGCGATTCTCGCTCGTCATGCGGGACCTCGAGGCGTACTGTTCGATAGGCCGCACGTGGTGAGCGACGCACCGGCATTGCTCAAAGCGCGCGGCGTCGACAGCCGCGTGACCATCGAGGCGGGCGATTTCTTCACGACCGTACCCACTGGCGGCGATGCATATGTGCTATCGCATGTGATCCATGATTGGTACGACGATCGGTGCCTCACCATACTCGGCCATTGCCGTGCAGCGATGCAGCCTGACGGTCGACTGTTGATCGTCGAAATGGTGCTCCCCACGGGCGACACGCCGCACCCAGGCAAGGTGCTGGACATGGTAATGCTGGTGGTGCCCGGCGGGCAGGAGCGCACGGAAACTGAATACGCTTCTCTCCTCGGCAAGGCCGGTTTCCGTGTCACTCGCGTGGTGCCCACAGAGTCAGCCGTGAGCGTGGTGGAAGCGGTCTTGGCATAGATAGGGAAGGCAAGTAACAGTGCTCGAACCCGCAGGTCGCGATCGCGAAACTTTATCAATCGTTGAGGAGCATCGAATGCATTTCTTTTCACGCATCTGCACATACCTTCTTGCAGCGATAACCGTTGCGAGCGTTTTGTTCTCGCAACATGCCGTCGCTGAAATAACCTGGAGCTGGAGCTACACAGGAAACAACATCGATGCAGTCGGGACGTTTATCACCGCTGGCGTGAAAGACGCTGATGGCTTCTATGAGATCACCGGTATCACCGGGACGCGCAATGGCGAGCCGATAACTGCGTTATTTCCCGCGGGCAGTGCAATTCCAGGCAACGAGCCGTTTGCGGTCGACAACCTGATCCGCATCGGCGCGCAAGGTCAGCTCTCCGGCGATGGCTTCGGCTTCACCACCGCGACGGGCAATCATGCAAATCCATTCTTCGCCGACTTTCTGCCGACGCCCGGATATTTGGAAGTATTTAGCACGGCTGCCGGCCTCACCGAGCTTCCCGTCAGCTTTTCAGCCACGATAGTTTCCGAGCCGAATCTCTACACGTTATTGCTTGCAGGTATTGGTACTTTGGTCGTCGCGTCAGTTCGACGTCGTCGCCCGGAATTTTTCTCACGAGGATTTTTCTCCGGGGAATTTTCGCGACCGGGATTTTTCTCGGCTGGGTTTTCTCGACTAAGATAAGTACGATGCGCGAATAGTGGTTTCCACCCTTGGCTTGCGTTCGTCTAAATCATGCTGACAATCGATGATGTTCGGGCTATTCCACTCTTTTCGACGCTCGCCGTAGCAGAGCTCGAGCGTCTCGCGCAGACGTCCGCCGACCTGCACCTCGGCGCTGGAGAATTTGCCGTGCACGAGGGCGGAGAACGCGCGCTCTTCGCGGTTCTCTCCGGCAAAATCGAGGTCGTCAAATTGTTCGACGGCATCGAGCGAACCCTGGGATGGCGCATTCCGGGTGCAATTTTCGGGGAAGTGCCGATCGCGTTCGGGACGCCGTTTCCGGGCGGCTATCGAGCATCGGAGCCTTCGCGCGTGATGCGCGTGGAGCCTCGCCAGTACTACGCCATTGCGGCGGCATCGGCGGAAATCTCGGTAAAGGTCGGCACGCTCGCACGCGAGCGCATCGGAGGCCTGCAAAGCATCACTGCCGAGCCGCCCAAGCCACGCGTAACGATGGTGGGTCACCGCTGGGACGCCGCGTGCCTCGGGTTGCGCCGATTCCTCGCACGAAATCAGATTAGCTTCGACTGGATAACGCCCGATTCGCCCGAGCTGCAAACGCGCTGGCGCGGAACCCCGCCGGCGGACCGCGATTGTCCTGTTCTGCGGTTGGCCGACGGCACCCTGATCAATCGACCGGAAGCGCGCGAGGTTGCCCGGCTTCTCGGACTTCAGACCGGCGCACGGCTTACCAAGTACGACACGATGATCATCGGTGGCGGGCCCGCCGGCCTCGCAGCGGCCGTGTACGGCGCGTCCGAAGGTCTGCGCACCGTGGTCGTCGAGCGCGAGGCCCCAGGCGGTCAGGCGGGGACGTCCTCGCGGAGCGAAAACTATCTCGGCTTTCCCAGCGGCGTCTCGGGCGACGAGCTCGCGAGCCGCGCGCTCCAGCAAGCGAAGCGGCTCGGAGCAGAGATTTTGGTCACGCGCTCTGTCGCTCGTATCAATCCTACAACGCGTGAGGTTCGTCTCGATGGGGACGACGTCATCCGCGCTCGGACCGTTATTCTCGCCACCGGCGTTACGTGGCGCCGTGTCGCGATCGAAGGCTTCGATCGTCTCATCGGCAAGGGGATCTACTACGGCGCCGCGCGCAGCGAAGCGGGCGTCACGCATGGACTCGACGTCTATCTGATCGGTGCAGGTAACTCAGCCGGTCAGGCCGCTTTGTATTTTGCCAATCACGCACGCGTGGTCACGCTCATCGTTCGCGGCAATTCGCTGGAAAAGAGTATGTCTCGCTACCTGGTCGAGCAGCTCCGCGTGAAATCGAACATCGCCGTGCAGCTGCGCTCGGAAGTCATTGCCGCGCACGGCGACAGCAACCTGATGGCGATCGACATACGCGATGGTGCGAGCGGAACCGTTAGCCGACACGACTGCGGCGGCCTGTTCGTGTTCATCGGAGCTGACGCAGAACCGAATGGCTGCCGGCGGACATCGCGCGCGATGGACGAGGCTATGTCCTGACCGGTGACGACGTGGTGAAGGCAGGGCGCTGGTCGCACAACCGGGATCCTTATCTGCTCGAATCAAGCGTTCCCGGCGTGTTTGCATGTGGGGATGTCCGGTTGAGTCCGGTCAAACGCGTGGCCTCCGCGGTCGGCGAGGGCAGCATGGCTATCGCTTTCGTGCACAAGTATCTGGAGCACGACGCGCGATAGCATCGTGGCCGGAGCTCGTGTCCCATCCCGCTAGTTCGAGGGATAAACTCGGGCAATCGGAACCGGAACACATCGACTCGCGAACTAGTGGGACATGACGCTACGTGCCCGCCCTGTTCGTATCGACGCAGTGAGGTTTGACCTCGCGCGCATAACGAGGTGTGTGCGGTGACGCGCAATCCTAGGCTGCAACGGACCCACGATGGAGCCGGGGGCCTCTGAAGCCTTTTTCGTTTCGCATCTGTCGGCGCAAAAAACGAGAGTTGTTGTTGGACTGCGCACCTCTGGTCTACAAATTCGTCGTCTGTTCGCGAACGGCAGATGTTTGCGTCAGTCGCCATCTGAGCTGACCTCGTTGCATGGGGTGTGCCTATACCGCGGCGGGGATGCAGTCCAGGATAGCCCTTATGCTAAAAGTAGCATTGAAGCTGACGCCAGTTCGCCGTACCGTCCCATGTCAGCAATTAATCTCGGGCATGGAGAGTGGCGATGAATACCGTGACTCAGTTCCAGTCGCACTATTACAACTTGTCCAATGACGAGATCGAATGGATCGCGCTGAACAAGGCGCAGACCCTCCTTCCGGACGCGCTTCAAGCGTTGCACGAGGAGATGCACCGCAGAGGTCTATCTCAATCCATTGAGCGAGGAATCGAGGCGCAGACCAAGCAATGGACCAAAGCGGAGCTAACCGCGTTCATCCAACAGTACAGACGCACGCCGTGTCCGCGATGTGGAGTTCAGGGGGAATTGCTCAACGCGGTCAGAGCAGCGGTCGCGCGCAGTTTCATAGTCATGTCTAGCTTTGAGCCCAAGCTTGTGATCGGCTGTGCAAGTTGCATCAGCGCCGAAGTAACGCGGCTCTCTAACCTGTCACTGCTGCTTGGATGGTGGGGAATTCCGTTGGGTCCGATATACACGATTCGCGCGCTGGTTATTAATTCGAAAGCGGCGGCGGGGGCAGCTAGTGCGGAGCCGACACCGGAGCTGTGCGACTATGTGATCAGTAACATTGGCGAGATCGCCGCTGATATGGCGCTACATTGAGTCGACCGCAGTCGGCGGGTATCAGCCTGCAGTGGACGCCACAATCCACTACGCGGTGCGGCTGTGCAGCGTAACAACAGTTCGGCGATCTCGCGCTCGCAAGACTTGTTCAGAGCTTCCCTAGGTAACCGTCGGCGTACATCATTCTCATGGTGGCCTGGCGAAGGACACGCCGAAACTAGAAGTACCAACACGGTGAATAGCGGCACTCCGCTTGGCTTATTGCAAGCCCGCTGCTTTAAGACATTCGCCATGTCCCGGTAATGCAAAAATCGCTGTTGGAGCGCGAATATTTTTAGCTACCCAACCGTCGTCTACTTTTCTCTTGATGAAGTGCCGCGTGCGTCCCACGAC
>JBDTMS010000130.1:0-8475 GCA_039934195.1 Betaproteobacteria bacterium | reverse complement strand
CCACAACCGTGGCGCCGACGTGGGCGGGCGGAACGTTCGATTTGAGCGCAAACCCCAGTTGGCAATGCTACCGATATAAGGTGTTCCAAACGACGGTGCCGATTCGCAACATGCTCTGGTCGCAAGGATGATGGTTATGAGGAATTACAACTTAAGCAGGCCTCTGCCGCAGGGCCAGCGCGGCGTGATACTGGTCATCGCACTTATCGTGCTCGTCGCGATGACGCTGGTCGCAATCGGAACGTTGCGTTCGGTCGATACCAGCAGCGTCGTCGCGGGCAACCTCGCATTTAAACAGTCGACGCTCGGCGGGACCGACGTGGCAGTAGAAACCGCATACCAATGGTTAATGAGCAATGCCACCGGCGCAACGCTGCAGAGCGATCATCCCGCGGAGGGCTACTACTCGTCGCAGGGCGCAGAACCCGATTGGAGTGCCGAGTCATCTTGGACGGGCGCCTTGTGCATGAACAGCTGCGCTGCGGACGCTGACGGCAATGCAGCCTGGTACATCATTCAGCGCATGTGCACGCAACCGAATCAGGCCTACAACTCTGCGACCAATTCGTGCGCCCAATCTGAGGGAGGCGGTGCCGGCGGTCTGAGTAACAACAGCGCGGGATACGCAGCGAACAAATTCACCGGCGCATCCTCGCTCTACTACCGAGTTACTGCACGCGTAACGGGGCCGCGCAATTCAGTCTCGGTCGTGCAAGCCATCATCGCCATTTAAGTATTGCCTGCCGAACGCGGGCTATTGCATTGTCTAGGAGAAAGTCATGATTCAGCCGCCACGTCGAAACCATCCCAAGCTCGCGCTATCAGCGATGCTTGTGCTGACGAGCATAACCGCCTGCTCCAGCCACGCTGCGCTAACCGACTTGGCGACCACACCGATCGGAACGAATCTGATCGGCTCGGTGGTGAAACCGAATATCTTGTTATAACGTCAACCCTGCGAACGCCATAGGGGCAGCGAGCGATCAAGCTTATACGTGTCGAAATAGAAGTACTGGCGACAACCTTTGCATAAAAGGTGATCCGCCTTATTACGCGGACAGATTCAATGGCCTTGCGTACAACCCCCAGACTAGTTACAGCCCAGGCGTTAACTTCAATGGCGCTAGCCGTGGGTCATATGGATCGCCGTGGACCAATGTTCCGGTTGATTCGTATGATTCCAGTAAAGGCATCATAAGTAGTATGGTGACCAAGTTCAACGAGGTTCAGTACTGCAATTCGGCAGGTACGTTATGCAGGCAGAACGGGGTTCACAACGGCAATCCGTTCCACTATGCCACACCGCCGAAGCCCAGCGTCGCTGTCACAAGTTTCTCGCGCTCCGGAAGCACCGTCACCGGCACCAAGGTCGGGCACGGCCTCGTTGTCGGCGACGTGATAGATGTGGTCGGAGCAGGCGGTTGCAGCGCGAAGGCCGTGACCGTCGCCACTGCTCCCAGCAACTCGTTTACGTTCACCGCGGGCGATGCCTCGACTCCTGCCTGCACGGCGGGAACCGCTTATTACGCCGTTCGCGGATATCCTGAGGTGTCTTTCTATACGACGACGCTCAGTAAATCCACTACCAATGTGACGGTTACATATGCGAACCATGGAATGGCCATAGGCGATGTAGTCGACGTGTACGTTGGCGGCATCAGTTGCACTACAGCCGCGGCGGGGTCGTTGGTCACGGCGGTCGCAGGCAACACATTTACCTATGCGGTAGCGGCTTCCGGAGGCTGCTGCAGTGGCACGTATACCGTTAATCGACGCACAGCATTTCAAACTAGCGCATTCACCAGATCCGGGAGCACGGTGACGGTTACTTATCCGAATCATTCGTTCCTGCTCGGGGACGTCGTCGATATTGCGAGCGGTACCGGCGCCACCTGCAGGACACCGGCCGCCGGAGCGAACGTCGCTAGTCCCGTCGCGAATACGTTCACCGTCAGCATCAGCGGAGTAACTAGTTGCACAGGAACGTACACGGTATCTCGACGCGCTTATAACGTCGCCTCGAACAAACAAGGGAATCCCTTCTACTTCACACTTTCGCCCACGGAGTATTGTCAGGATCAGTATCTGACGAACTGTATAGCGTCCACCACGTCGCAAGCAGGCTATACCGTTCCAGCGTACGTGCGTTATTGCAGCTCCGCCGTGCTGGCCGCTCAGGCCGCTCCCGTCACCGGGGGCAGCCCCGCGTCGTGCAACAGTAAATATTTCGGTACCTACGTGTATCCCCGCTACGGTATGTTTACCCGCGGAGATATCGTTTCTACGACGGCATCGTACCCCGCTCGGCCCAATCGGCCTGACTGCAAGATCGCGCCTCCGGCCTGTACCTATGTCGAGGAAATGACCAACTTCTCCAATTTCTACGCCTATTATCACAGGCGTATTCAGCGATGAAGGCCTCTGCAGGAATCTCGTTTCTACCGATGGATGACCGTTATCGGCTCGGATTCATCACTATCTCCCCGAGCAATCCGGTGACCTCCAGCGAATACCTGCCCATTGCTCCATTTACGAGCACACAGAAACAAGCCTTCTACACTATTTTTTATGCGCAAGCGTACGGCGGTGGCACCCCTCTACGAGAAGCGCTGTCCCGAGCCGGGCGCTACTTTGCGCACAAGACGACGGGCATCAATGCAGGTATGACGGACGACCCGGTGCAATATTCGTGTCAACAAAACTTCGCATTGCTGACGACCGACGGATACTGGAAAAACAACGATTCGGTAAAGCTCGATGACACAGTCAACGTCGGAAATCAAGACGCCAATCTCGCCGATCCTCAGGTGACCCGTGCTCTGGGCACGTACGACGGCGGATGCGCCGCGGGCGATCCGTCGACCACCGGCGGTTGCGCGGATACGCTGGCCGATACCGCGATGTATTACTACAAGAACGACCTGCGTAGCACGGCGTTAGGCAATACCAGCGGTGCATTGGGAACTGATGTATCGCCGGATGTCGTGCCCACTACCCCCGATGATGCGGCAACGTGGCAGCACATGACGACATTCACTCTAGGGCTAGCCGATGGATTGATGACCTGGCAACCGAAGTACAGCACCGATAGCTTCGGCGACTTCTACAAGATTAAGTCGGCAGCTACTGGCTGTTTCTGGTCTGGAGCAGGTACTTGCAATTGGCCGTCGGTCGTCGCGGATAGCCAAAGCGCATTGGATGATCTGTGGCACGCCGCAGTCAATGGACACGGGCAATACTTCCAAGCTGGCGATCCCGTGGCATTGACCAATGGGATAGCAAGCGCTCTGGCCGCGATGACTGCGCGAACCGCTGCAGCCGCTGCGGCAGCTACCAGCACGCCGAACATCACCTCGGTCGACAACATTATCTATCTGTCGACCTTCGTGACGGCAGAATGGAGCGGTCAGGTTATGGCCGAATACATCGATCCCACGACCGGTTCCGTCGTTTCTGGCGCGCTGTTCAAGTCCATGGAAACGCTCGATGGTATGGTGAGTGCGGCCACCGATTCACGGGTGATCTACACCTTCGATTCAACCGCGTCCGGAAAAATCAAGTCGTTCGATTACACGCTATTCACCGCTACTGAAAAGGGTTGGCTCGACAATGCATGCACGCCTGCTACTAAGCTATCGCAGTGTTCGGGTCTGTCCGCCGCCAATCTGACCATCGTCAACAACGGGAAGAACATCGTCGACTTTGTACGCGGTCAAACGCAGTACCAGGGCCTACAGCTGCGTGCAAGATTACACACACTGGGGGATACGGTTGACTCGGCGCCCGTGTTCATTAAGAAACCGCTGTTTAGCTTCGCCGATGCCAGCACACCGAACTACCTGGCATACCAAAATGCCAATGCCACTCGTACGCCGGTCGTCTACATCGGCGCCAACGACGGCATGCTGCATGCCTTCAACGCGACCGTGCCAGGTACCGGTGCAGAACTTTGGGCCTACGTTCCGCGCATGCTTTTGCCGAAGCTCTATACCCTCGCGGACACAAACTACGCGGGCAAGCACACCTTCTTCGTAGATGGGACGCCTACCGTTATTGATGCGCTGATCGGCGGCACTTGGAAAACGATTCTTGTCGGCGGGCTGAACAATGGTGGTCGCGGCTACTATGCCCTTGATGTAACCGTGCCTTCGTCGCCTAAAGCCCTGTGGGAGTTTTGCAGCGATAGCACGCTCTGCGCTAACTCCGATGCAGACATGGGTTACAGCTACGGAAACGCGCTTATTACCAAGCGCGCCCGAGACGGCAAATGGGTAGTAATCGTAGCCAGCGGCTATAACAACGTCTCGCCAGGAACGGGCAAAGGTGCTCTATTTGTGCTCGACTTAACTACTGGATCGGTACTCGAGAAAATCGGGACCGGCGCTGGCAGTACTACGACGCCAAGTGGACTTGCGAAGATTAACGGCTGGTTCGACGATTTCGGCAGCAACAACTCGGTCAAGTATGTCTACGGCGGCGATCTGCTCGGCAATATATGGCGCTTCGACTTCACCAGCGGCACGTCCACAACGGTCATCCAGCTCGGCACGTTGAATGACGCGTCGGGACGCCCACAGTCGGTCACAACAAAACCAGAGCTGGCTTCGATCAGTGGAAACCGCGTCCTGTTCTTCGGCACCGGCCGCAATCTCGGCGGTAGCGACTTACAAGATCCAGCGACGTTATCGCCGGCATCGACCATTGCATATGAGCAATCGTTCTACGGTTTTAAGGATATAGGCTCCAACATCGGCAACATCCGCAACAATCTTGGCCTGCAGCAGCAAACGTTGATCGCTTTGGGCACCAATACACGCACGACCAGCAATACAGCCGTTAACTGGTCGGTAAAGAACGGTTGGTATATCGACTTCAATCCGGCCGGGGATTCTCCTGGTGAGCGGGTAACGATCGATCCGCAAATCTACTTGGGCACTGTAATTGTAGAAACCAATATCCCGAAAAGCGATGCGTGCAAGCCGCTGGGCGATAGCTTCGATTATCAGCTCGCCATCGAGACCGGCACTTATGTTTCGACTTCTCCGAGCAACGTCGCAGGTACACGAAGGGACGGAAGCGGAATCGCGGGTGTTGTGGTGTGTTCCGTTAACGGAAAACCCGTCATCACCTACATTCCGACCAGCGGGAAACCAGAGTCTGGAAATTTGCTTCACGGCGCCAGCCCGGCGTCTGGAAAGCGGATGGGGTGGCGCGAAGTAACGCAGTAATCAGAACGGCATGCCCGAAAGAAAACCCGCCTGCCGGCGGGTTTTTTTCGTCGACAGAGCACGCTAGGAGCGCACCACGTCGTTCGCTAAATGGTCGGTAGACTAATTCGCGAGCGTACGCGGCAGCGGAAACACTACCGTCTCAGCAATACCATCCATCTCGCGGACTTCGGTAGCGCCGCAATCGCGCAAGCGCGCCACTACACCTTGCACGAGGACCTCGGGAGCCGACGCGCCTGCCGTTACACCGATCCTGTGTTTGCCCTCAACCCATGCGGGATCGAGCTCCTCCGGGGCATCTACCATGTACGCCGGAAGGCCAAGATTCTCCGCGACCTCGCGCAGGCGATTCGAATTCGAGCTGTTGGTAGAACCGACCACGATCAAAACATCGCATTCACGAGCCAGCGCTTTGACCGCATCCTGGCGATTCTGCGTCGCATAGCAGATGTCGTCTTTTTTCGGGCCAACGATCGCGGGAAAGCGATCTTTCAGTGCCCCGATGATCGCAGCCGCGTCGTCCATAGATAGCGTGGTTTGCGTGACAAACGCAAGGCGCTGCGGATCGGCAATGTTGAGTTTTTGCACGTCGGCCAAGGATTCCACCAAATGCATACCGGAGCGAGTTTGCCCCATGGTTCCCTCGACCTCGGGATGGCCACGGTGCCCGATCATGACGATTTCGCGCGCCTGCTCCCGCATCTTCGCGACCTCGACATGCACCTTGGTCACTAGCGGACATGTCGCGTCGAACACGCGCAGCCCTCGGTTGTCGGCTTCCAGCCGCACGCTCTGAGATACACCGTGCGCGCTGAACACGACCGTGCCGCCGGTGGGTACTTCGTCGAGTTGTTCCACGAAGACAGCGCCTTTGGCGCGGAGATTTTCGACGACAGATCGGTTGTGGACGACTTCATGCCGCACGTAGATCGGAGCGCCATGAAGCTTAAGCGCGCGCTCTACAATTTCGATCGCGCGATCTACTCCGGCACAGAAGCCGCGGGGACGAGCTAACAGAACAAGCATTTGAGCTGAATTCTCAGGTGGAGTGTCACTGATTATAACGCCGCGTCACTCGATACCGGGTTTGCAGAACGGACGGTTAGGGTATTTGCTCTTGCTTCGCATGAGGACGCCCGATGCTGCCCCAAATCAACAGCGCCGCGCCACACGTAATTGCACTATCCGCCACGTTGAATGCCGGCCAGTAATGCGAACCCACGTGAAAATGGAGAAAATCCACAACGGCACCGAGCAGCACACGATCGATCAAGTTGCCGATAGCACCGCCGAGGATCATCCCGAGCGCAAAGCAGAAAGTGCGATCCGATTCATTCTTACGGAGCAGAACCAAAATCACGGCGCTCGCGACCGCCGCGACGAATATAAAAAACGGCCGCTGCCAGCCGGGCGCAGTACTAAGAAAGCTGAACGCAGCGCCTGGATTGAACACGAGCACCAGGTCGAAAAATGGCGTCACGTCGATCGCGCTGCCGTAGGTGAGTTGCTGTTGCACGAGGTGTTTGGTCAGCTGATCGAGCACGATCACGACAACGCTAACCCCCAGCCAAACCCACCACGGCAGGGCACTTCGATCACGCATGGCCGCGTGCCTCCCCCAATCCATAGAGGTTCGCGACGCAGCGGCCGCACAACTCGGGATACTGAGCGTCAACGTCGGCACGATAGTGCCAGCAGCGCGCACATTTCTTATTTTGACTCGGTCGTACGTCGACGCGATGCAGCGCAGGATCTGCAACCTCGGTAGCGCGAGCCGCCGAGGTGATGAGCACGAAACGCAGATCATCACCCATGGAGGCCAGAGCTCGAAAGCGATCGCCAGACGCATGCACATCGACTTCGGCAGCGAGGGACGAACCGATATCGCCTTTCGTTCGGAGCGCTTCTAGTTCTTTCTGCACTTCAGCGCGCGCTTCGCGCAGTAGACTCCAACGCTGCTTGAGCGCCATCGCCTCGGCAACCGCCGGGAGCTCGTAATACGGGTGCAGAAATACGCTGTCATCGCTAACCTTGACGAAATGCTCGTAGGCTTCCTCAGACGTGAAGCTCAAGATCGGCGCGAACAATCGGATTGCGCATTGTGTGATGTGGTGCAGCGCGCTTTGCGCCGAACGCCGGGCCGGGCTGTTCGCGCCGGCGGTGTACAACCGATCCTTCAAGATGTCGAGATAGAACGAGCCGAGAAATTCGGAGCAAAAACTGTGGAGCTTTTGCGTCGCCAAGTGGAATTCGTAGCGGCCGTAATCGTCCAGGACCGCGGCCTGCAAATCGTGCGTTGCCGCCAGCGCATAGCGATCGATTTCGATCCAGCGTTCGACCGGCAGCAAATCGCGACTCGCATCGAAATCCGATACGTTCGCTAATAAGAATCGCAGCGTGTTGCGGATGCGGCGATACATTTCGACCACGCGCTTGAGAATTTCCTGCGAGATGGTCAGCTCGCCTGAGTAGTCGGTGGTTGCTACCCACAGACGGAGAATTTCGGCCCCGAGCGTGCCGTATATTTGCTGTGGCGCGATGACATTGCCGAGCGACTTGCTCATCTTACGGCCCTGTGCGTCCACGGCGAAACCATGCGTGAGCAATTGACGATAAGGTGCCTGCCCGTCCATCGCGCAGCCGGTGAGCAGCGACGATTGGAACCAGCCGCGATGTTGGTCCGAGCCTTCCAAGTAGAGATCTGCAGGCTTTGACAACTGTGCCCGCCGTGCAAGCACACTTGCGTGTGTCGTCCCCGAATCGAACCATACGTCCAACGTGTCGGGCACTTTCCGATAAATCCGCGCATCGTCGCCCAGCAATTCGTGCGCCTCTAATGCGAACCAAGCTTCGATGCCATCTTTCTCGACGCGCTGCGCGACTTGCTCGGTGAGCTCAGCCGTGCGCGGATGCAGCTCACCGGATTCCTTGTGCACGAACAACGCCATCGGTACGCCCCAATTGCGCTGCCGAGATACGCACCAGTCGGGCCGGTTCTGCACCATCGTGGCGAGACGAGCACGACCCCATGCGGGGAAAAACGCCGTATCGGCGACCGCTTTTTGCGCGATCTCACGCAGCAGCGGCCCGCCGCCGGGATGACGATTTGAATCCATGCCGATGAACCACTGGCGTGTCGCGCGAAAGATCAAGGGCGTCTTGTGCCGCCAGCAATGCGGATAACTATGCGTGATCGTTTCGTGGTGCAGTAAGCGGCCCTCGCGCTGCAGAGCATCGATCACGATCT
>JBDTMS010000129.1:0-8475 GCA_039934195.1 Betaproteobacteria bacterium | reverse complement strand
AGAAAACCTGGAACACGCTCGGTCAGTATGCGGACATGATCTTCTGTCTGGTGCGTACCGCGAGCGGGGGCAAGCGCCAGGAAGGCATCTCGTTTCTATTGATCGACATGCGCACGCCGGGCATTACCGTGCGGCCCATCATCACCCTGGAAGGCGAGCACGAAGTCAACGAGGTGTGGTTCGAGGACGTCGAAGTGCCGGCGGAAAATATCATCGGCGACGAAGGCCGCGGCTGGACTTATGCCAAGTTTCTCCTCTCGCACGAGCGCACCGGCATCGCTGCGGTCGGCCGCTCCAAGCGCGAGCTGCGCTACTTGAAGCAAATGGCGGCGCAGGAAATGCAAGACGGCAAGCCGTTGATCGAGGACGTGCGCTTCCGCGACAAGATCGCTCGCCTGGAAATCGACATCATGGCACTCGAGATCACGATTTTGCGCGTGGCATCGGCCGAGCGCGAAGGCCGCGCGCCCGGACCCGAAGCATCGATACTGAAGATCCGCGGCACTGAGATACAGCAGGCGCTCACGGAGTTGATGATGGAAGCGGTCGGCCCCTACGCGTTGCCGCATCTGCCGGAATCGTGGGGCGATCAATGGCTCGGCGAGCGTATCGGTCCCGACTATGCCGGCCCGCTCGCTTCGCGCTACTTCAACAATCGCAAAGTCACGATTTACGGCGGCTCGAACGAGATTCAGCGCAACATCATCGCGCAGCAGATCCTCGGCCTTTGACGGGAGACGAACGTGGATTTCAACTACACCGAAGAGCAGCAACTGCTGGCCGATTCGGTCGATAAATTTCTCGACCGCAACTACAGCTTCGACACCCGCCGCCAGATCATCGCCGCGCGGCAGGGGATCAGCGCCGCTGCTTGGGAAGGCTTCGCGTCCATGGGCCTACTCGGGTTGCCGATCCCGCCGGAACATGAAGGCTTCGGCGGAGCTGCGGTCGATACGATGATCGTGATGGAGGCGCTCGGCAAATACCTGGTGGTCGAACCGTACCTGTCCACGGTGGTCCTTGGCGCGAGCACGATCGTGCTCGGCGGCACCGAATCGCAGCGCAAGACTTTGCTGCCCAACATCGTCAATGGATCCCTCAAACTGGCGCTCGCACATGGCGAGCCGCGTGCTCGGTTCAATTCTAGTTATGTCGAGACCACGGCGCGTCAAGAAGGCGGCGCCTGGATCATCAATGGCAACAAGTCGCTGGTTCTGCATGGGGCGGTCGCCGATCTGCTCATCGTATCGGCACGTACCAGCGGCAAGACCGGCGACCCGCATGGCATATCGCTGTTCTTCGTGAATCCGGCAGAGGCGGGTGTCGTCGGCCGCGAATATCCGACTTACGACGGCATGCGTGCGGCGGAAGTCGACTTGACCAACGTGCAGATCGGCGCCGACTCGCTGATCGGCGTACTAGATCAGGCTTATCCGTTGATCGAGTTGGTCATCGACCGCGGCATCGCAGCGCTGTGTGCCGAAGCGGTCGGCTGTATCGGCGCACTGAACGCGGCGACCTTGGAATATTTGAAGACGCGCCAGCAATTCGGTGTGCCGATCGGCCGCTTTCAGGTGCTGCAGCATCGCGCGGTCGACATGTTGATTCGCTACGAGGAGGCGCGATCGATGGCATGCCTTGCCGCGGTGAAGGTCGACTCGCCGGATGCGACCGATCGGCGGCGCTCGGTGTCCGCGGCAAAAGAGCTGATCGGCCGAGCCGGCCGCTTCGTCGGTCAGCAAGCGGTGCAATTGCACGGTGGCATGGGCATGACCGACGAGTTGCCGGTCGGACATTACTTCAAACGCCTCACCGCAATCGACACGCTGTTCGGCGACAGCGATCATCACCTCACGCGTTTCGCCACCGCCGACGCGAGCGTCAGCGAGGCGATGCCGGTCGCGCCGAAAAAGCGCTGGAAGCAGATCGTTTGAATCCAGCTCGAGCGAAGCAAATCCGGTTGCTATCCGAACTGGAGTCGCGTGAGCGGACCACGGCCGATGTGGTGGTGCAGGGGAAACAGCGGCACAACGCGGGTAAGGCGACCTGCGCTGGGCGCGTCGCCATCGACGATGGCGTGACCGATACTAAGAGGTGTCGATCTAGCGCGGACGAAACACGATCGGGAAGCGCACGGAAAATTCCGACTCGGCAAGCTCCTTCGGCACGTCGGGAAAGCGCAGCGCACGCGCCAGGTCGAGCGCCTTGTCGTCCAACGCAAGCACGCCGCTGCTGCGGCTCAAATTGATGCTTTTCACGTAGCCGCCGGTGGCGAACCGCACTTCGATCAGGCTGGTGCCGCCCAGGTTTTTGTTTCTGGCCGCCTCGGGATAGTCCCGCTCATCCAGCACCTCGGACCCGATGCGCTGAATCTGCTGGGTGAAGCGCTCCATCGCGTTATCCGGATCGGCGGTCGGCTGGGCATTGGCGATCGCAGCGGGTTTGTCTGTTGGTGTCGTCGCTGATGCTGACTGCGCCGGAGGTGTCGACGGCGCGGCCGACGCCGGCGCTGCACTGGGCATCTTGCCGGACTTGCGCTTATCCGCGGTCGCCGTTGTCAGGCGATCTGGGGTTTTACGCGACAAGGCACCAGGAGGGACCGTACTGGGCGTCGATGCTCGGCGATCGCCTTCGCCTGGCGCCGGACGTCGCGCGGTGGGTGCCGACTCGGGCGGCAACGGCTGCTGCTGTTCGAGCGCGGCCGGCGGCGCGGCGATCGGATCAGTCTCCTGGGTTGGGATCGGCTCGCGCTGGGGCGCGTTATCGCTGGCTGCGGAGGATGCGACCGCCGGCGCCGTGGCGAGCTCAGACGCAACGCGTAACCCCGGCGCAGACGCTGCTTCGCCACGCACCGTGCCCCCCGCATCAGCAGACGGGCGCGGCGCTGGACTGGTTTCGGCGGGCGGGCGAGCGGCCGTCGTGGCGGCGGACAGGCGAGGCGCACTAACCTGCTTGGCCGGCGGTGTCGCTGTAACGAAGCGCTTGCCGTATTCGGTGCGCGCCGCGATTTCAATTTTCACGCGGTTGGCCTCGATCGGCGCTTTCTCTCGCTCCAGCGTGTCGCCGCGATAGCGATAGCTCGCACACCGCCCGTTGTAATCGGCGACGACTTGATTGAAATAGTCGACCTGCGCCTTTTCGTACGGATCGAGCACGGGCCGCACGGCATCGATCCGAATGATCTGGGCGAGGCAGTAGCGTACCTGCGATTCGGACAGGACAAGTCCCTTCCCGGACGGGGGCTTTTGCTCCTCGAGCAGCGGCTGCTCGGCCCGGACCGGGGTCATTGCCATCCCAAGGACCGCCAGGGTCCACACCGTGCAAACGCGAAGGCGGAGACGTCGCATCGTAAGCTTCCTGTCGATAGGCTGATTCATATATTTGCACGCGTTTCGTCGCTGTCGAATATAGACCGCCCGCGGCTGACGGCGAGCGCAAATGCCGGGCTGCGAGCGCACTAGCTTAGCAGGGTCGCGGATTTGCGCGAGCGCAACGGGCTGCGTGCGTCGCTGCGATTCAATTAGAGTTGAGCCACTGCGGGATGTTCGGAATCGAGCGCAATTCGATCGGCGGCTGGCTCGATCCCCCGCAGATAACCGCGCGGCTTATGTTACTAACCGCGTTTCTCGAGAAACTCGGGGGCCTGCCGATGCGTACAACGGCGCGGTCTGGCAAAGTAGCGCCCCTGCGTAACGGCCGCCAGGCACCGGCGGCGATGCGCGTGTCCAAATCCGACCTCGAGCAAACGCAAAGAACACGACCATGCAGTATTGGGAAGACTTTCAAGTCGGGCAGACAGCGCCGATGGGTGAGAAGCGCATCGACCGGGACGAAGTTATCGCGTTCGCGACGCAATACGATCCGCAGCCGTTCCACGTCGATGAAGACGCCGCGGGCAAATCGATGTACGGCGGACTCATCGCGAGCGGCTGGCATACCTGCGCTTTGGTGATGCGTATGATGGTCGATTCCTACCTGAATGATTCCGCCAGCCTGGGATCGCCTGGCGTCGACAATGTGCGATGGCTAAAACCGGTGCGCCCAGGCGACACGATTCGCGCAACGCGCACCGTACTGGAAACGCGCGCATCGAACAGCCGGCCCGAAATGGGTGTGGTGAAAAGCCGGTGGGACGTGTTCAATCAAGAGGGGGATCTGGTGATGACGATGCAAGGATTCGGGTTGTTTACGCGCCGCGGCGGCGGCACCGCGGGGTCCTGATGCTGGTACGACTCAACAATAAAGTGCATGTCCTGTTTCGGCGGCAGGATCTCGATATGGTCAAGCTGGAAGGCAAGATCGCGGTTGTGCTCGATGTCTTGTTCGCCACGTCGACGATGATCACGGCGCTGGGCAACGGTGCGGCGCGCGTCATACCGACCTTGAACGAAGCGCAGGCAAGGCAGGAGGCGAAGGCGCACACGGTCGGTACGTTCGTTCTGTCCGGCGAGCTGTACGCGGATACGATCGAAGGTTTTGCGTCGCCCGCACCGCTGGCGTTGCTCGAGCACGCCATCGCAGACAAGACGGTCATCTACGCGACTACCAACGGCACCGTCGCGCTCAAGGCATCGTCGGCGGCAGCGCACGTTTATGCCGGCGCGCTGCTCAACGCACCGGCGGTGGTTTCGCACATTGCGCGCTCGCATCCCGAAAGCACCATCGTGATGGTCTGCTCGGGGTCGATGGGCAATCCGAACCTGGAGGATCTTTACGGCGCCGGCTATTTCGTCGATCTCATCGCTCGCACGATGGGCGAGGAGACGGATTTCTCCGATGCGGCGATCGCAGCCCGCGCGGTGTTTCGCAGCGCGGGTGCGGAAGAGACGCTGCTGCGCAGCCGCGTCGGCCGGCTGATGCAGGAGCGTGGGCTGAGCCATGAAGTCAAGTATGCGGCGCAACTGGGCACGCTGGACGTCGTACCCAAGCTCATCGACGGACATCTGGAATCCGTCGCGGTGGCCTAGCGCACCCTTCGCATCGCATGAACGAAAACGGCGCCGCGAATGTAACTGGCAGCACGAGCGCGTTTGCCGAGCTGGTGAACGGCATGCGGCTGCACTATGTATGTTCCACCCCCGGGCCATCTCCTGCTACCCGAGTATTTTCCGGGAGTGGGGTATCTTCCGGCGCCGGGCTATCTTCCGGGACCGGGGCATCAACCGGCGACGCGCCGCTGATGCTATTCGTGCACGGCTTCCCGGAATTCTGGTACGCGTGGTCGGCGCAGCTGGCATTCTTCTCGGCGACGCATCGCGCGGTCGCGTTCGACATGCGCGGCTACAACCTTTCGTCCAAGCCGCCCGATGTCGAGGCATATCGCGCCGGGCGTTTGGTCGAAGATCTGCGTTTGCTCATCGACCATCTCGGCGGCGCGCCTTGTGTGCTGGTCGCGCACGATTGGGGCGGCGCGGTGGCGTGGGCGTTTGCAGCAGCGCATCCCGAGTATGTGCGCAAGCTGGTGATCATTAATGCGCCG
The DNA here is from genome assembly GCA_039934195.1 of Betaproteobacteria bacterium. Lineage (GTDB taxonomy): Bacteria > Pseudomonadota > Gammaproteobacteria > Burkholderiales > SHXO01 > SHXO01. The sequence goes on along the minus strand of JBDTMS010000129.1, from coordinate 2,996 downwards.
CATCCGACCCTGTTCGCGCGCGAGCTCTCGCACAATCCAGCCCAGCAAACGGCGAGCGCGTACATGAATCTTTTCCGCAGCACTAAAGCCGAACGTGTGCTTTCAGACAATAATTTCAAGCGACTGCAGCGCATGACGTTGGATACCTGGGCCGCGAACGGCGGGGCAGTGTCCGACGCGGATCGGGCAGCCTACTATGCAGCATGGGCGCAAGCGGGCGCGCTCACCGGAGGTCTGAACTACTACCGCGCGTCGCGTCTGCATCCGCCTGAACCCGGCGACCCGGCTGCTGCGATCGAGCTCAAGCCGTGTAACGTCGATGTACCGACGTTGGTGATTTGGGGGGTGCGCGACGAAGCGCTGCTGCTCGGCAATCTCGACGGGCTCGACGATCACGTGGTGAATCTCACGGTAGAGCGGATTCCGGATGCATCGCACTGGGTCGTCCATGAGCGCCCGGACGTCGTCAATGCATTGATCGCATCGTTCGATCGAGCATGAGCTGAGCGCTTATATGTTGCTGCCGTGGTTTTTGCCGAAACTGTCGCGCGGACTCAAGTTCGTTGTGATCGGCGTCATCATCTGGCTGATCGGCACCGCGCCGCTGCTGGTTTATCTTCTGCTGGTACGCTCTAGCGGCAATGCTGCCGTCGGCCCCGGCATGGTCGGCGCCTTCGGATTCGCCGCCAACATTGCCGCCCTGGCGCTGGTCGTTGCCGGCATCCTGCTCTGGCTGCGAGAACCGAAACCGGCTGATCCATCGACGAAAAAATAGCGAGGTCTGCTCATGTCGAAGCGTGTTCGCACAACTTCTCTGATCTGCTGCGTGCTGCTCGCAAACCCGCTTGCGGTGCGTGCCGTAACCGATTGCAGCAAACCGAAGAGCAAGATCGACTGGATGATTTGTTCCAACGAGCGCGTCGCCTCGCGGGAAGAACGCATGGCTGTTGCATTTCGCGGCGCGATGCGGCGCGCGCCGGATCGCGAGGTGTTGTTGAAGGAACAGCGCGAATGGACAACCAATGTGCGCGACGCGTGTAACGACGTCGCCTGTCTGACCGGTGCGTATCAGGCGCGCACCGATGAGCTGGACACGTATTAGCGCTTCGCCGAACAGATACTAGCGTCCTGTCCCACTAATTCGCGGCCGAAAACTCGACGAGAATCGGCGCCAGGCTATGTTGCGAATCCTCGCCAGGTATTCAACCTGGCTGTGGTTCGCGCCTTGCCTGGCGCCGAGTTGGCAAGTTTTCCAACCATTCATGATGTGCTGCCACCGGCCGCCTGCCCCGCCTTTTCGACTGGCAGAGCTATCCCGCGAACTAGTGGGACAGGACACTAGCGCTTCGCACACAGATGCCTGTCATAGCGCAAGCGGCTGGCGGATATCCACATCGGGTAGAACCTGCGCGAGCAATTGCTCGAGCTGCGCCGCCACCGCAGCGTGGAGATTGGCACCCGGATGGCGAACGCGATTGCTGCGGATCGCACCGCGCCGGCGCAGGATCTCTTTACGCACTGCTACGCCGGGCTGCTGCTCGAACACGATCAGCGGCAGAAATTTCGCATACAACGCATTCGCGCGCGCCGTGTCGCCTGACACGATTGCGCTTAGCACTTCGGGAAACGCAAACCCGGTGTTGAACCCGGACGATCCGGCCTGCAGATCGAACTCGCCGTACAGCGCGCCCAGTCCGGTGAGAATCGGAATCTTGCGGCCGGTCATGCCCTGCAGCAGCAAGCGAATTTTCGGCGGCGTCGGCGTAGCTTCTTCTTTGATGCACGCCACACGCGCGAAATCCGCAACGATGCGATTCATCAGCGCAACGCTCATGTGCACGCCGGTCGATGCCGGATGATCTTGCACGACCAGCGGAATCGCGATGCCTTCGACAATCGTTTTGTAGTACTCGTACACGCGATCGTCATTGGGCACCGGCTCTGCCTGCGGCGTCACCATCACGCCATCGGCGCCGAGCTCTTGCGCCATCTGGCTCAGCCCCAGCGCCGCTCGGCTGCCGCTATGGCTGGTGCCGACGATGATCGGCATCGATCCGGCCGCCGCAACCGCCGTATTGATCAGCGCTTCGCGTTCGCGATCGAGCAGTCGATTCGATTCGCCCAGCACGCCGAGGATCGTCACGCCTTCGACGCGCAGCTGCGCCATGAAACGAATCAATCGGTCGAACGATTCGAGGTCGAGACTCTCGTCGTCGTTGAACGGCGTGGCAAGAATCGGATAGACGCCTTCGAAGGATATCGGCTTGGCCATTTTCAGTTTGCGAGGGTTGGGAGATTGTGCTTGCGTGAACGTGCGAGCGCGGGTCGATCGGATTGTCCGGCGCAAATTGTCGTTCTTGGCGGGCGCCCTGTAAACAGCGAATGGTTCTACAATCCGGGGGTGCACATCTGCTGCCGCGGCCTCATACCTTAAACACGGTCCGCTGCCGCGTCGTCATACCTTACACAGGAGACCATCAAAATGGAAATGCCGGTCAATCGACTCAAGCAGAATCTCAAGGCTGGGAAAGTTCAGACGGGCTGCTGGATCAGTCTCGCGAGTCACGCGAGCGCGGAGATTTGCGCGAGCGCCGGCTTCGACTGGGTGCTGATCGATACCGAGCACGCGCCCAACGAGCTGCATAGCGTACATCATCAATTGCACGCGGCTGCGGCGTATCCCTCGCCGGTGCTGGTGCGCGCGGCGTGGAACGACATGGTGACCATCAAGCGGCTGCTGGACGTCGGCGTACAAAGTCTGCTGCTGCCGTACGTGCAGAACGAAGAAGAAGCGAAACGGGCGGTCGCATCGGTACGCTATCCGCCGCGCGGCGTGCGCGGCGTGTCGACCAACAGCCGCTCTAATCGTTTCGGCCGCGTGCCGGATTACTTCAAGCGCGCCGACGACGAGATCTGTCTCATCCTGCAAGTCGAAACGCGTGCTGCGCTCTCGCAGTTGGAAAAGATGGCGGCAATCGACGGCGTCGATGGGTTGT
>JBDTMS010000128.1:0-8480 GCA_039934195.1 Betaproteobacteria bacterium | reverse complement strand
TGCACATTCGGATCGGCATTCGGACTGTCGATGCGGAAATTGTCGTCCTTGCCGCCGAGCTGGATGGTGAACGGCGCATCGAATGTCGCGTCGGCTTGCGCGGCCCAGACGCCGCCGTTATCGACATTGAATTTAAACGTGGTGCCGCCGAACGAAATGGCGAGGCCCTTGCCGCCGTGCTCCTCGGGCACCCATGCGAGCGAGAATCGCACGCCGCCTTCGATCTTGATCGCGTTGTTTTGAAACGAGTGCGGCAATGCGCGCACTTGCACCGACAACATGCGCTGCGAGATATCGTCCGCCGTCGGCGATTCGAGCTGTGCCGGAGATAGTGCGCCGGCAGGCTGATCGAATCCGTAGAACATCTTGAAGTGACCGTCGTCGAGCGGCTCGGTATCGAGTCCGATCTCGCGCTCGGAATGGCCGACAAACGCGAACACGCCCGCGAGCTGCTGGAACGTCGAGTCCGACCATTTGCGCGCGTCGGCTTCGGTCTTCATCGGCGGACCTTTGAGCAATGTGACCGGCGCGAGCACGAACTTCAGCACCGCCTTCAGCGTGCTGTAGAAACGCTTTGCCGCCGTACCCTGCGGTCCATACAACGTCATCGGCTCGGTGCTGAAGCGCGCGAATTCCATCCACACGTACAAGTGGAACCAGCGATCGCGCACGTAATTGCTCGCGAGCAGATCGATGAAGGTCTGGAAGGTTTCTTCCGCGGTCGCTTCCGCGCCCAGATCGATGGCATCGATCACCGAGCGAATCGCTTCGTACAGCTTCTGCACGTCCGCGATTACGCCGATCCATGCTTCCAAACCGGGGTTCGGCTTCGAAACGTAATCCTTGATGCCAGTCAACGTGAGCTTGGGAAATTCCGGCGTCTTCTTGACGTCGAGCCCCATGTCGTCGCAGATCGCCTTGAACGCACGATCTTCGCCGAGCTTCTCGCCTGCCCAGTCGGCGAAATCGATGATTACGCCGCCGACCTTCTGCAGGAACGTCTTGCTTTCTTTCTTCGCGGGTTCGTCGGCCATGGTTGGAAGGTGCTCGATTAGAACGCAGGCGGTTGCAGTGGCGCCAACTCGGGACGCACTTCTTCGGCGTGACCGTCGAGTGACGCGCGCTGCACGAGATACGGGAGCACTTGCAGCGGTGCACCTGGCGCCGCGTTGGGATCGGCGAGCGTGGTGTACACCTCGTGCACCGCGGTCAGGTCGGTCCCGCGTTCAAAACGCACGAGCGCGAAGTTCGAGCGGAACAGAATCTGACGCGAGTGGCGCAGCTTGTCGAACTGATCCATGTGCCGCGCGGCGATCGTGGCATACGCCATCAGCTCTTTACCGGGCTCGGCGTGATTAACGAGGATCGATTGCACGCGCGTTTCGGGCGGGTCGAGGTTGCGCAATTGGCCGGGCGGCGGACGCTGCGAATTCGGCCGCACGTCGAGCGTCGGTTTCATACGCCACGACCAATCCGGCAGCTTGGTCCCATCGACGGTCGTGCCCTCAGGCCAGCCGAACGTCGGCATCAGCATGGGTGACGCCCTAAGCTTGCGGCGCAGAACCGGCGGCGTGTCGGCGAGGCTGTGACCGCCTTTGAAGACGAACGCTTTGCCATCGGCGCTGTTCCAGCCCATGCGTTCCGCGCCGACATTCGAGCGGACCATGCGCTGCGCAAATGACAGCACGCGATCGACGGCGCCGATGAACCACGGCATCACGTTCTTGAAGCCACTGCCGGTGAACTGCACGATGCGCGCGGGCACCGGGTTGCCCTTGGTCCAATAACTCATTTCATTCGCCGATGCATAGTGCACGTCGCCTGACAGCAGCACCACTCGCTTGTGCGCCGCGAGCCGCTTGAGCAACGCTTCGAGCGCGAGCGGATCGAACGCCCAGGCTTCGATCGCATCGGGATCGGTACCGACCATGCGGCGCGTGCCGGGTCCTTTGCGCTCCGCGTCCTTTTCTTCCTTGCTCGGTGTCGGATTGAGCTTGCTGTACTTCGCGGCATCGAAGACCCGATATGCCGTCGGCGCAATCAGCTCGTCGAGAAAACCGGCGCCGAGCACCTGTAGCGGCGCGACAACGATGAGCACGTCGAGACCTGCCGGCAGTGTGTCCGGAATCATGTCTTTCTGCGCGGAAATGGCGACGTTGCCGGGCGGCCCTTCGCGCGACACGAAGCTGCGGCGAGTGCGATTGTCGAGCGCGACCAACAGATACTTCGGTCCCTTGTACGACCAATGCCATTTGATCGGCGGCGCCACCGGATCGTAGCCGCCGGTCAGCTGCGCTTTCGGCAGCTGATCGAGACCGTAGAACTTGTCGAGCGCATCCGTGACTGCCTTTGCTGGGACATCGGCGGTTGCAGGCTTCGCGGTGGGGTTCGCGCGCACCGGGAACATCTTGGCAATCGTGTCGAGCATGCGCTTCGGGTCGCCTGCCGCCGCGGTGTCCTCGCTGAGATAGCGCACCGGGTCGTTGCCCCAGTCCTGAAACACCGCATACGACGCCAGAGCGTTGCGCAGGATGGCGCGACCGAATGTCGTTTTGTTCACCCGCTCGACCCAGATCGGATTCAAATTCCAATCGTCGGTCGCGTCGTGATCGTCCATGATCATGTACGTCGGCACGTTGGCGAGCGTGCGGCGCACTTTGGGCAAGGCGTTGTAGAAGGCGGTCATCTGCTCGATCTTGATCGCGTAACGCGCTTCGAGCTTCTTCTGCCGTTGCAGCAGCACGCAGGCGTCGAGCGCAGCACCTTCCTGGTCCGCGCAGTCCTTATACTTCGCGCCTGGTTTTTCGCCGACATCGTCTGCCGTGAGCGCATCCCATTTCTTTGGGAGCTCGTATTCCGGCGCCGGCGTGACTATGCCCTGCGGACCGGGCGGCGCGTACACATCTTTCGCCTGCGGCCATTCCGTCGGCGGCCGCCAGCACGCGTTGCTCCACACCATGAGGTACAGCACGGCGAATTCGCCGAAAGCGTACAGATGGCTTTCGCCATCGGTGGTCGTCATCTGCGCGACGCGCAAGATCTGGAACTTGCGACGGCCCGCCGGAAATGGAACAAGGCCGCAGGGTATGTGGGTCGGACCGCCCGGGGCCCAGCCGTCCGGATGATTGATCGGATCTTCCTGGTGACTCACAACCAGATCCTTACGATCGACCGGCAACGTTTCGAGCGGTATCAGTTCGTCCGGATGCGGGGATTGGGGATCTTTGTAGGCGCCGATGAGCTCGTTCGCCAGCGGATTGAGCATCACCATATGTCCGGCCCACACGTCGTCCGCGTAAATCTGATCGCCGCCGAGGACGAGCTGGTGCGGCCGTTTCAGCGCATCTTCGTACAACGGTTTTTGCAGATCCGCGATGATGAGATCGTCGATCATCGCCATCGCGTCGGGATGCTCGTTCACTGGGCGGCGGCACGAGCCGTAGATGATGCGCAGATCCTCGAGCTTGTCCGGCGGTAGCGCAAAGCTCGGCAGAAAATCATCGATGTAGCCGAGCGCAAGGTGCGGACGCTCGCTGCCTGCCGGACCGCCGCTCGCCGTCGGGATATTTTTCAGCAGGCCGAGCGAGGCGAGTGTATGTGTGTTGGCGCCGTCGACGATGCTCACATCGTAGCTGTAGATGACGTTGGGCTTGAGGACCTTCTGCGAGTCGGCGGGAATACGCAGCAGCGCAACCGTGATATGCAGGTTGTCGGCGATGCGCAGCGTCGGCGTCGCCGGATTGCTGCGGAAAAATTCACCGGACGCAGTGGGCTTGATTCGCCCTTCCCACAACGTGATGGTGACGTTGGCCGGACGGCTGAGTGCGAGCCACACCGACACTAGCTTCGGTTCGACGCGTCGCAGAATAGGACCCGCGAGCACCAGGGGTAGGGACACCGGGCCTCCCGTTTTTTATGCGCCGCACAACGTAAAGATAAGCGGCGCTCTTTAAATTGCCATGTCGCGAAATTACTTTCTCGCGCACGTTCCTGCCGCGCGCGATCCTGCGGCGACGAGCTTCTCTATCCGCCGCGCGCGAAGTCTAGAAGCAAATGCATCGACTCGACGGCGGCTACAATTCTTGTGGCTGATCGGCGACGGCTGCGGAATCGCCCATCTTTACGCGAAAATTACACTGAAGACGATCCGCGCGCCATATGCCGAAACGTCTAAGGTGCAAAGAATTACAGCAACTGGCGTGGCTGAGCGCGACACGAAAATCACGTGACGATGCGCGAGCAGAGTGCCGGTAAGCGTGCGAAACGGATCGTGTACCATGGACCGCCTCGCTCTCTTCGAATCTGACCTGCATGCCGCAATCGCCTTCGGAGCGCACCGCGCCAGACAACGGCGATACCGGCTCGTCGAATTCGCGTCTCGACACGCCGCGCTCCGGCAGCCAGGGATCCAGCAGCCAAGGTGTCAATGAAAAGCAGGCGCAGCTATCGCGGATGAAGTGGATCGCGACGTCGCTGCTGGTCGTCGTGCTTGCGATTCTTGTAGTCAGCAGCGTGCTGGCACCGTCCTATCCATCGTTGAGTTGGGTGCGCGCATTTGCCGAAGCCGCGACGGTCGGTGCCGTGGCCGACTGGTTCGCCGTGGTTGCGCTGTTTCGGCATCCGCTCGGGCTGCCGATTCCGCACACGGCCATCATCCCGCGCAATAAGGATCGCATCGCCACCGCACTCGGCAAATTCGTCGAGCAGAATTTTCTGACACCGGAAAATATCGTCAGGAAGCTCGAGCAGCGGCACATTTCGAGAGAGCTCGGCCTGTGGCTATCGCGGCCGCAAAACAGCACTGCGCTCACCGCGCGCATCTGCTCGTTCATCCCCGGATTGTTGAGCGCATTGGAAGACGATGACATGCGGCGTCTGCTCGATCGCTCGCTCACGCCGCAACTCGAACGGCTTGATCTATCCGCGGTGACCGGCAAGCTGCTTGGCTTACTGACCGCACAAGGCCGGCATCAAGGCCTGCTGGACGGCGCCTTGATCATGGTGGACCGCTGGGTGAGCAAGAATCAGGAAATGCTGCTGGACAAATTCAGCGAGATGTCGCGCTATACGCCGGCCTTCGTCGATCGCTACATCATCGGCCGCTTCGTTGCGGGCTTAACCGATTTACTGCAGCAGGTCGCCGCCAACGCCGAGCATGAGCTGCGTGCCCAGTTCGACGTCGCTACACAAGAGTTCATCGAGAAACTGAAGAGCTCACCCGAGTATCACGCACAGGCCGAAGTCTTGAAGCAAGATCTTCTGGCGCATCTGAAAGAACACGCCTACTACGGCGATTTGTGGCGCGCCGGCCGCAAAGCCATTTTGGCCGATCTGGATGGCGACGACTCCGTTATTCGCCGGCAACTGTGCGAAGTGCTGGTCGCGCTCGGCACCGGCTTGGGGAAGGACCACGCGTTGCAGGCGAAGCTGGATAGCTGGCTGATTCGAACGATCCGAACATTCGCGGCGCGCCATCGCCATCAGATATCGGCGCTCATCGAGGAAATCATTCGCGGGTGGAACGCGAAAGAGGTGGCGGAAAAAGCCGAGCTCGAAATCGGCAAAGACCTGCAGTTCATCCGCATCAACGGCATGGTGGTGGGCGGCATGGTGGGCGTGGTACTGCACGCCTTGGGTAGGCTGCTCTAGTACCTGGCTAGTTCCGTGGCGCTGATCGCCTGCTTTAAGCTTCATTCAGCTGTTTGGGCAGCGTGAAATAGAAAGTCGCGCCGACATTCGCTTTGCCATCGCCCCATACGCGTCCGTGATGCCGCGTGATGATCCGGTGCACGAGCGCAAGCCCGACACCCGTGCCGGGAAATTCCGCAACGGTGTGGAGCCGCTGAAAAACGCCGAACAACTTGTCGGCGTAGCGCGGATCGAACCCCGCGCCGTTGTCGCGCACGAAGTACGTGTGTTCCTTGTCATCGCTGATCGCCCCGACTTCGATCAGCGGATGCTCGCGCTTGCCGGTAAACCGCAACGCATTCGAGAGAAAATTCACCCAGACCTGTTCGCATAGCGAGCGATCGCCCATAGCGTCCGGAAGCACGCCGAGGCGGAACTCGACGGCCGGGCCGTGATGCTGCGCGAGCAACCGAGTGTAAGTCGATTGTACGAGTTGCGACATATCGATCTGCACGAGATTCATCGCCTGCCGCCCGAGCCGCGAGAATGCCAGGAGATCGTCGATCAGGACACCCATGCGTTGCGATTCGTTGATGACGATATCGAGCTTGCGCTGACCTTCTTCATCCAGCTGGCCGGGATGATCTTGCTGCAGCAGCCGCGCGAAACCGGATATCGCACGCAGCGGAGCGCGCAGATCATGCGAGACGGAGTAGCTGAACCCTTCGAGCTCTTTGTTTGCGGCTTCCAGCTGGGCGGTTCGCGCGCTTACGCGGCGCTCGAGTTCGGCGTTCAACGTGCGCAATTCATCTTCGGCGCGACGATGATCGTCGATATCGCTGATTGCGCCGATCCATTCGCGCACATTGCCATTCTCTTCGACCACCGGCACGCCGCGGATGCTGACGCGGCGATAGAACCCAGACGGCGCATGCCACAGTCGCGATTCCAGCTCCAGCATGCTCGACGAGTCCAACGCCCGCGCCCAGCCGACGTCGATCGCGGCGCGGTCCTCTTCATGAAATGCGCTGCGCCAGCCGAGCCCGGCATAGTCGGTTTGCGTCTGTCCGGTGTACTGCTGCCAGGGGTGCGCTTCCTCGGTGAAGCGGCCGCGCGGATCGGCAGTCCATACGATGGAGCTCACCGCGGAAATCAGGGTGCGATTGCGCCGCTCGCTTTTGCGCAATGCTTCTTCCGCGCCGCGCCGCTCTTCGATCTCGTGGGCCAAGGTGCGGTTCGATGCTTCCAGCGTATCGGCGCGCCGGCCGATCTCGGCAAGCATGTCGTTGAACGCGTCCACCAGATAGCCGATTTCGTCCTCTGTCGTCTTCACGGCGCGTAACGAGAAATCGCGTTTCTCCATGACTTGTTTGGCGACGCCGGCAACCGAGGCGATCGGCTCGACCACAGCGGCATGCATCCGCGTGGATAAAAGCACGGCCACGAACAGAGCGAGCAACGTGGCCGCAGCGAGGATGGCAAGATATTCCGCCAACTGCTGTGCCAGCCCGTAGCGCGCTCTCAAGTAAACGGTACCGAGGATCTCGTTGTTCTCGACGATGCGTTTGAACAGCACCATCTGATCGCCCTCGACATGGAAACCATCGGTCTCCGGTATCGCAGGGAATTCGATGCCGGAGACGTCGCTGCGCACATAGCGCGCGAATAGCGTGCCTTTCGCCGTATAGATTGCAGCCGCCGAAATTCTCGTACGCGCGCTGAGCGACGACAGATTCTCGCGTGCGGCTTTGGCATCCTCGAACGCGAGTGCGGGAGCGCTGGCGCGACCGAGAATTCCGGCCTGCGTCGTGAGGTCGTCGATGCCTGCGCGTTGATAAGAGCGCATGTCGTAGATGACCATGGCAGCGCTGAGCACCAGCAACGCCGCTAGCGTGCTGGCGAGAACGACGAGCAAGAGCTTTTGACGGACCGAACGCCTGCGCAGAAAAACGCGCATCTACGGGCTGCTCGGCAAGACCTGCTGCGCAACGCCGAGCAGGCGCGAGCTCAGTTTGAGGTTGCTCTGTTCCGCCGCGGTCAGCGAAATCTCGAAGCGTACGCGCTGCTCGTCGATGGTGAAGTTGATGATACTGCCTTGCGCCAGCGCGCCCGTGGTCTCGGTCACCGACAGCACGGACAGCGGGCGAGCCGCAGATAAGATCTCGCTTAGATGGGAGCTTTCCTGTTTGCCGATGAACAATATGTCGACGCCGGCAAGCGGCTCGCCCGTCTTCAGGCGTCTCGCCGCGATCGGCCGCTGGTCGACCATGTGTCCGGAAACCAATTGCAGCAATTCTTCGGCGACGGCGTCAGCGCCCAAAACGCCGATGGTTATCGGTGTGTCCGGGTGTGGAAACTTCGTCGCAGGCCACTCGACATAGCTTGCGAATTTGCACAGATAAGCGGCTTTGACACGATGGTCAGGCGTCTCCTCCGTGCCCTCGTCAGCGGATGCACCGGAAACTAGCTGCGCAGCGAGCGCTGCGGCACAGGCCACTATGAATTTACGCCAGTCTCGAGCTCGGGCAGCCGATAAAATACCACGGCGTCGAGGTCGCACCGCTAAGGTGAGCGCGATTGCATCCGCGTCGGTCGCAGGACAGGATTCTGGATGGGACGGCATCGTAGTAGTCGCATTGGATTCGGTTACGCCGGCAACGCGCCTGGATCGATTTAATCTCTGGCACGCCGATGCTGCTCGCGCGCATGCATGGTTGTTATCGGCGCGCGACCTGGATAACCTTAGGCGCCGCGGGGCGGGTTGCCCCGAGGTCCGACCAATTCGACTCGTTTTCCCGGATACTGTGAGCTTGCAACACGCGCGAGAGGATATCGATGCGCAATCCAAGCAT
>JBDTMS010000127.1:0-8532 GCA_039934195.1 Betaproteobacteria bacterium | reverse complement strand
AAAGTGAAGAAAGCCATCGGCTGTTAGCGGAGAACTCGAGCGACGTTATCGTGCGGATCACACCGCAGGGCGCGTTGACATATGTGTCGCCGGCGAGCATTTTGGCACTCGGCTACAAGCCAGAGGAACTCGTCGGCAGGCTCGTTTCGGACTTCATTTACCCTAATGACAGGGAAGAGGCCCAGCGTCTGTATGGTGAGGTCGTCCGAAACAACGTCGTCAAAGTCGTTACGTGCAGGTTGCGTCGGCAGGACGGCATTTGGACATGGACCGAAACCTCTTGTCGCCCGGTGCGAGATGAGAACACGCAATGCACCGTGCTGGTCATCGGCGTCTCGCGTAATGTCGAAGAGCGCGTGCGGGTAAGCGCCGCGCTCAACACCTTCAAGGACGTGCTGGATCAGACGCTGGACATGATTTTGATGTATGACGCCGAGACAGTTCGCTTCAGTTACGTCAACCAAGGAACGGCTAGGGCATTGGGTTATTCGCGCGACGAGATGCTCAAGATGTCTCCTTGGCACGTACGCGCCGATGTTACCGAGCGTGATTACCGGCGCAGCATTGAGCCGTTTCTGCAGGGGACTGTGGACCTTCGCCAGTTCGAATCGGTGTATCGCCGCTCCGATGGCACGGAATTTCCGGTAGATGTCACCATGCAACTAGTGCGCCGGCCGCACGAGCTACCGATGTTCATTTCAGTTGCCCGCGACGCCTCCGAGCGCAAGAAACTTGATCGCATGAAGAACGAGTTCGTGTCGACGGTCAGCCACGAACTGCGCACGCCGTTGACGTCAATCCGCGGGTCGCTGGGACTGATCGCCGGCGGGGCCGCGGGGGAATTATCCGCGCAAGCGAAAAAGCTGGTCGCTATCGCCTATAACAACAGCGAGCGTCTGGTGCGACTGATCAATGACATCCTGGATATGGAGAAGATCGAGTCGGGCAATATGCGCTTCGATCTGCAACCGCATCGGGTCCGGCCGCTACTCGAACAGGCGGTCGATGCGACGCGCGCTTACGGTGAGCAGCTGCACGTCAGCTTCAAGATTGTCGGAGAAATTCCTGACCTCACGATTCTGGCAGACAGTGACCGGTTCATGCAGGTCATGGCCAACCTGCTCTCGAACGCGGCCAAGTTCTCCCCCTCGCCAGGTGTGGTCGAAGTAAGAGCCAATCGAGTAGGCGTAGCTCGACGAGCTATACGCATCTCCGTCACCGATCACGGTCCCGGTATTCCGCTGGATTTCCGCGATAAAATTTTCGGTAAGTTCAGCCAGGCGGACTCGAGCGATAGCCGTCAAAAAGGCGGCACAGGACTAGGACTAAGCATCATAAAGGCGATAGTAGAAAAACACGGCGGCGAGGTTGGGTTCGACAGCGAGATCGGGAGTGGCACCACGTTCTACGTGAGCTTCCCTGAAGTGCGTGAAGATGCAAGCGTCGATGCGCATCCGAACGGCAAGGAGGAGAAGTGCGTCCTGGTGTGCGAGGACGATCCGGAAACCGCATCCGCGATCGCAACAATCCTCGCAATAGGCGGCTTCACAACGAAGATTGCAGCGACGCTCTCGGCGGCACGTGCGCTGCTCGTTGACCCGTGCTATGTGGCCGTCACGCTCGAGCTCCTCCTGCCCGATGGCGATGGCATCGATCTGATTCGAGAGCTACGTCAGCGGCCGGCGACCCGCACGCTGCCAATTATAGTGATTTCTATTGACGCCGAGAACGGTCGCATGCGCTTGAATCAAAGCGCTTCGCAAGTGGCAGAGTGGCTCGACAAGCCGCTGAACCATAGCAAGCTGCTCGAGATGGTTCGCGGCGGTGTCTGCGGGACACATAGCGGCAAGGTACGCATCCTCCATGTCGAGGACGATGGCGACGTCAAGCAGGTGGTGTCTGCGATCGCCGCTGAAATCGCCGACTTCGATTTCGCATCAACTGTAAGCGAAGCATCGGCGCTGCTGGGCCAAAATACCTATTCACTGGTTATCTTGGATTTGGAGCTGCAGGACGGGTCGGGGTGGAAAGTATTGACCGAGCTGAACAGCCTCGAATCGCCGCCGCCGGTGATCGTGTTCACAGCGCAGAATCTGGATGCCGAACAATCGAGATCGGTGGCTGCGACGCTAACCAAGGGCAACACTAGCAATCAGCAGTTGCTCGAGGTCATCAAGCGCGTGACGGAAATCGCAGCGAAGGCTTCGGTTGCGTAGTGAAGTACGTAGCGAAGGGGAACTAGCCCGTGCGCATACTCTACGTTGAAGACGAAGCGGACATCCGGGAGGTGGCGACGTTGGCGCTCGAAACTGTGGGCGGCTTCACCGTTGAAGCCTGCAGCTCAGGCGAACAGGCATTGCGCGCCTTTGCCAGCTTCAAGCCCGATCTGATCGTGCTCGATGTAATGATGCCGGGTATGGACGGTCCCACCACGCTCAAGCGGTTGCGCGCAATACCCGAGGCGCAGGACGTGCCGGCGGTGTTCATGACTGCGAAGGTGCAGCCGCATGAGATTGCTGAGTTGAAGGCACTGGGTGCGCTTGATGTCATCCCAAAGCCTTTCGATCCGATGACCCTCTCGCGAACGATAAGCGACCTCTGGGCAACCCATGCCGCGCAGCAGGCACCTTCCCCGCCACGGCTGCACGAAGCGCCACCCAGCCAATACCGGGATGCGATAGCGCAGATTGCGGAGGCTTTCGCATCAGCGCTGCCGGATCGAGTTAAGGCGATCTCGACGCTCTATCGGTCGGTATCCGCTGGCACGGCTTCCGCCGAGATGCGCCAATCGCTACATCGCGACGTGCACAGTCTTACGGGCTCTGCGGCGACATTCGGTTTTCCCTTGGTCTCGCAGGCCGCACGAGCCCTTGAGCTGCAACTCAAAACAATAGCGGCGAGCGTTGAGGCTTTGAGTGCAGAAGAACTGGCGCATGTCGGCGGTCTTCTTCAAGACTTGATCCGTTCCACTGAGCATCCGCGTGAGCCAATAGCATCGGTGCCCGGCCCGCCTCTCCCGGCTGCGATTGCACCCACGGCACTCTCTATAGAGTTCAAAAAGCTCGTGTATACGCTCAACGATGCAGGTGACTGGGTCGACCGGCTCCGCGAACAGTTGGCAGATTTCGGCTACGAGCTTGAGAAGTTCGCCGACCCGGAGGAATTGACCCAGGCGTGCCAGCGCCGCTTGCCGACAGCGATCATAACGGACGCCTCGCAGCTCGAATCTGCGGGAGCGCAATGGATTGACTCCCTGCGTCAGCATCTGGGCGCGCCGCCAGCACTGATCGTGGTCTCCGAGAACCGCGATCTCGTCACTCGCCTGCGTGCAGCGCAAGCCGGAGGTATCGCCTACTTTGTGCAGCCCGTTAAGACCAGCAGCCTGGTCGAGCAGCTGGACGCGCTTAGCGTGCAGGGTTCACCGGAGCCCTACAGAGTCATGATTGTCGAAGATTCCGAAGAGCAAGCAGCCTTCTATTCAGCTGTGTTGCACCAGGCCAACATGCTGACTCGTGAAGTGTGCGATCCGGCTCAGCTACTCGAGCAGTTGGCGCACTTTCAGCCTGAGCTGGTCTTGATGGATATGTATTTGCCCGGTTGCACGGGTGACGCCCTGGCGCGGGTCATGCGGCAGATGGATGAGTTCAGGAGCCTGCCGATTGTGTTTCTATCCGTGGAAGCGGACTTCGACCGTCAGCTTGCTGCCATGGGGCTTGGAGGTGACGAGTTCCTGACCAAGCCTATTCTGCCCGAGCAATTGGTCTCGGTGGTGAGCAGGCGCGTGGAGCGTTACCGCATCTTGCGGGCAATCATGGTTCAGGACAGCTTGACCGGACTGGCCAACCACTCGCATCTGCATCAGGTCCTCGAAACAGAGGTCGCGCGTGCGCTGCGCGACAAAGACCCGCTTTCGCTCGCTATGATCGACGTGGATCACTTCAAGCTGGTTAATGACCGTCACGGTCACCCGACAGGAGATCGCGTGCTGCAGTCGCTCGCCCGTTTCATCCGGCAGCGGTTACGAAAATCCGACGTTGTCGCGCGCTATGGGGGCGAGGAGTTCGCAGTAGTACTGGGCGGCACTGACGCAGCGAACGCCGTTATCGTGATTGACAAGCTAAGAGAGCAGTTCGCGACGCTGGCCCACGACAGCGATAGAGGCGAGACATTTTCGGTCACTTTTAGCGCCGGTGTGGCGGCCCTTTCCGGCCGTTCGGCCGCCAACCAGCTGGTGCTCGCTGCTGATCGTGCGCTATACGAAGCAAAACACGCCGGCCGCAACTGCGTATCTTTGAGCCGCGCACCCGACTTAAATGGTGATGCTCTGAACGTGGCGGCACCATGCCTGAGCGAAAATCTACAGTCGTGATCGCGGACGATGACCCGCATCTCCGAGAGATGCTTCGGCGACTGCTGCGAAGCGATAGCTATAACGTCGTCGGTGAAGCCGCGAACGGGCAAATCGCACCCGACATTTGTGTCCTAAGTGGTATTCGACCATACGGACACCGTCCGATTCCATTTGAACTTGCAGCGGACGACAACTCACGACCCAGGCTGCGTGAAAACGTCATCGTTGACAAATATTATTAGAACGAAGTTAGCGAGGTCGGCCATCAAGCGGTTCATCGAAGGCGAGGATCGACCACAGATCACATTGCTGCCCGAATGCCTTGAGGACTATGTGGCCGACGACAACCCGGTGCGGGTGGTAGAAGTCTTCATTGAGCAACTCGATCTGACTTCGCTGGACTTTGAAGGTGTTGATCCTCCGGCGACGGGCCGGCCGTCGTATCACTTATCAGTGCTGCCGAAGATCTACATCTACGGCTACTTTAAATCGGATTCAATCGAGTCATCGTCTGGAGTATGAGACGCAGCGCAACGTCGAGCTCATGTGGTTGACCGGACGCTTGACACCGGACTTCAAAACGATCGCCGACCTCCGCCGTGACAACGTCCGTGCAATCTGCAATGTGTGCCGCCAATTCATCGCGCTGTGCCGCAAGCTCGATCTGTTCTCGCAATCAATTGTTGCGATCGACGGCAGCAAGTTCTAACGCGGTCAACAATCGTGATCGCAATTTCACGAGGAGCAAGCTGCGCGCACGCATGGAGCAGATCGAGCAGAGCATCGATCGGTATCTTGCGGCGATGGATACCGCTGATCGCACGCAGCCGAAGTGGCCAAAGCCAGTGCAACCCGACTCAATGACAAGATCGCCAAGCTCAAACAGCAATGCAAAACCTCAAGGAGATGGAGCAGCGCCTGCACGATGCGCCGGGCGCCCAGTCTCATTGACCGACCCCGACGCGCGCTCGATGGCCACCAGCGGCCGGGGGTAGCGATGTCGTTGGCTACAACGTTCAGACGGCTGTTGATGACAAGCGCCATCTGATCGTCGCGCACGAGGGTCACCCGCGTCGGGCATGACCGTAGCGCACTGAGCGCGATGGCAGAACGAGCGCGCGATGCCGCCGGCATCGAAGGCCTTGAGGTCGTTGCCGACCGCGGTTACTTCAACGGCGAACCGATTCTCGCCTGCGAACGAGCCGGCATTACTGCGTATGTGCCCAAGCCGCTCACCTCGGGCAGCAAGCCGACGGCCGCTTCGGCAAGCAAGACTTCGTCTACGTCCCGAGACAAACGAGTATCGCTGCCCTGCGGGGCAGAGTTTGATCTACCGCTACACGAACCTCAAAGGCGGTCTGAACACTCATGCCTACTTGTCCCCGAAAGTAAATCTTGAACTAACGCGATAGTAAATGTTGAACTATGCGGACGGAGCGGGATTTTGCGGCGAGTGGGACCACAAATCGGTCTCGAAGCGCTGTGAAAATTCGTTTGGAATAAAGTGGTTAGAGACGGTGCGCAGTAGATCCTGAACTGCGCGCTCAGAAATACCCCAGCGCGGGCGCTTCAGGCTCGAAAACGGCGACGGTCAACCAGCAGGCTCGTGGCGGTACCAGACGAGCATGGAGCCCGAATTTCGAGCCGTCGCCGAGATGATTGATGACGCCCAGCCATGCGTTCCAGGTCAGCTGCAAATCATCTTCAAAACGACGGCTCAGAATGACATCGCTTAGCACGGCGTGCGCGCGCGGAGCAAATGCCAGCCACTCCGAAATCCCGAAGGGCGGATCGTCGAGCGTGTCATGCGACCTGGTGCCGCCACGTGCAATCGCCCCGTCCCAACTGCGGCGCCACCACAGCGTGGCTCGGCGATGCGGCGCCGAGTCGTCCGACTGATCACGGCGACGTCCATAGCGCGAGTAGCGGTCGCACAGCGCCAAGAACCGCTTCGTGTGGAAATGCGGCCACCACTGGCGGGAGAAACTTGGCGCCGAACAGTCCCCGATTGGCGCCACGGGAACGCGTGATGGCGCCGCCGGTGCGCGTCGTACGCCAAACAGCGGTAGCGGTGGTGGTTCACAAACGTGTTGCTGCAAGACCCCGATGAAGGCCAATCGCTGGGTGATCGCTCTGTCGGAACAGTCGGCATGGGGCGCGAAGCGGCCCGCATCATCGCGCTGCGTCCGCGGTGTGCCTCGATACCACTGGACGTACTGCGCGAGGTAGTGCTGCCACTTCAAGACCTTGTCGAGTCCGGCCGCAGCGCGATACGGCTGCATCAGCGACCTCGGGTCAGCGAGCAATGGGTGAGTGCAGAGCGGGCATGCAAAGGGCCGTGCTGCAAACGCTGCGTCCAGCCGATAGGGGATCCGCAGGCGGCAGTGGGGACACACCTCATGCAGGCGCGCATCGTGAATGGGGCAACGCGCCATCGGCATGAACTGGAAGAGCGTAGCGTGGAAGCCCTCCTGCATGCAGGAGGGGCAAAACCGCAGGTGGGCGCTGGCATACGCGATGTCGAAGGAGTCAGCACTGCCGCTGCAAGCACCACCGGCGAGTGCGCCGCGCGACAGCCCGCTGTATTCGGCCAGCGCGGCCAGTTTGAAGACGTCGAGGACTCGCAAGTCGACGCCGGCGTAGCGGTCAGCCTGAGGGCCGGAGAAGATGGACGCCGCGATGGTTGAGTACGGCAGGCAGTTGATAAACTGCCATTTGCTCAGGATGCTCCACAGTGATTCGAGCCGCTGACTCCATTCAGGCCTGCGGGTGAACGCGAGCGTTCGATCTTGAATGTCGCACAGCTGCAGTGCCGGCAACAAGGCGTGGCCCGCCAATTCAGGCGGCAGGGGCCATGCCGCTCAAAGTGGCTTCCACAAAGCCGCTGGCCTTGACCGACTGCGACCACACCGCGATCGACGGCCGAAATGTGGCCACATCGTGGTGGGCTTGGTTGAGCATCAGATGCTCGACGGCGGCCGTGAAGAACTCCATGCCGATTTCGAGCGCCTCGGGCCACAGCGTGGCGCTGTGCGCCTGATCGAAGGCATACCAGATCGCAGCACCCTCGCGTGCGAGCCGAAAACCGGCGGCATAGGCCATGGGAAAGAAGAACCGTGTGTGGGTCCAGCCGGACGCTTCAGGGAACTCCTGGAGATCGTATCGTTGTGCCTATAGAAATCTCCCTAGGGCAGCTTATAGTTGAAACCGCGGTGCGTTTACTCGTGTTGTTGATCGGGGTTGTTGCAGTCGTCGCTATCGGATCGGTGATGGAAAGTAATTCGATGGTATTTTTCGCGCTCTCCTCGATTTATGCGTGTTTCGCTTTTTGGGTGATATGGCGATCGTTTCGAATTCCCCATCGGCAGCGCATCATTGCGCGTCGAGACGGCAACGAGCTGCTCATTTTCTACAGCTCTTGGCGTTGGAGGTCAGTCAGGATCGACCTCAGCAGCTTTCGCTATGTATGGCTCGAACACGTGCTCTACAAAAGGGGACACGTAAGCTGGGAAACTGAGTTCGGCACCAGCTGCACCCCTGGCGGGGGACAAGGGCTCAAGCTCCAGGTCGGACGCGAATCCTATGAAATCCAGCATGCAGTGCACGCCGCGGTGCGCGATTTCGTTGATGAAGCGTTCGAAACGATCGAGTGTTCAAGGTCTTCGTTCTGGCGTGAAATAGCCTTGACCAAGTAAAATATCCGTGTAGCGATGTATCTTTTGCGACCAAACGATTGCTCAAAACAATCTCGTGGATGTGCCGCGTTTTGCAATGACGTCAGCATCGATCTCTTGACTATAGATGTGATGATCGCCATCGGTATAGCGCACGAAGAAGCCTTCAAAGCAGCTTCTGCCTTTACTACTATCCCCGCGAATACCGCGGTTCCGAGCACGCGTTGCGCCCGGTCTCTGGTCGAGGGGAAGTGGAACTTGATGATGCCCAATTCAATTGCCATTTTCGTCAGCTTTCCGGTATAAATCGATGTGATGTTTGCCCGCTCCTCCGGTCATACTGATGGGCCCGGGAGACGGTACACAGGGCATGTTTGCTTGCTGTGCGTACCGATCGTGCCTGAGCGCCGGAGCGGCCACCATTCATTCAAGGTGAAGCCTGAATGGTGTAAGAGCTATACAGCATCGAAACGCGTCGACGACGAATTGCGCTTACCTCGTATGTCC
>JBDTMS010000126.1:0-8708 GCA_039934195.1 Betaproteobacteria bacterium | reverse complement strand
GAGCAGCTGGCGTTGCGACAAGGTGTCGCCGCGCTGCTATACGAAATGTCGCGAATCGACTCGCAGGTGCTGGCTGAAGAATCGTCCGCCGCGCGCGCGGCGCTCGGAGAGCTGTTCGGTATGACGGATCAACGCGCGCGCGAGTTGATCCAGGAGGCGGGCGATCCCGCGAATCGCCTGACGTCCTATCACGAGCCGCTGTCCGCGATTAACCGGGTGTTCGATCCTGCAGCGAAAATTCGCCTGGTAGAGCATTTGTGGCGAATCGCCTTTGCCGACAGCACGCTCGATCCGAACGAAGATCACCTTGTGCGCAAGATTTCCGACCTGCTCTATGTGCCGCACGTTCAATGCATGCTGGCACGCCAGCGGGCACGGGACGGCGCGGCAAAGCGTTAGGCCATTTGCATTAAACTCTCGCCGCTCCTGGTAACCTGGCCGAGTTAGGTGCGGCTGTTCTCAAAACGGCTACATTTGTAGCCTGATTGAGAACACCACGATTGCCGGAGCCGCGACAACGGTGCAGCGGGGTCCTAGCTCTACGTTCGCATCAGCTATCCGAAACAAGCCAAAAGTTTTCTCACTTGAAGCTCATCAAGTCGTGGACTTGTCCGTCGTGCAACCGCGTCGTAGCGACTGCATATTGTCCGGATTGCGGTGAGACGACGAGCGCGGCGGAGCTCACAATTCGTGGCTTGTTCGACCGTGCACTGCGCGCCTTCAGCACCGTCGAGGGCCGGCCGCTCCGGAGCTTTCGATCGCTACTGACAGCGCCTGGTGCGTTGACGTGGAGTACGTGCGTGGACGGCGCATCCATTTCGTCTTCCGTTTCAGCTGTTCCTATTCGCGAATGTGCTGTTCTTCGCGATGCAATCGCTGACCAACACCAACGTCGTATCGTCCACGCTCGATTCTCATCTTCACCTGCAGGACTGGAGTGCGTTTGCGCAGACTCAGGTGGCGCGCCGACTGGCCCAGACACCCGCGAGACCTCGAGCGCTATTCGCCGTTCTTCAACAAAGCGATAGTGACACGACGTAGCGAACTTATCAGCGGACTCGCACAACGGCGGTGTGAGGGGGAAACTCAGGCGGGCTATACGCCTCATCGGCTGCGCGCACTTCTCCAGTTTGCTGGATCGCGCGCCGTCTGCGCCGCAAACTCAACATACTTAGTAGCCCGACACTCACTGCGGCCCAGGTGTCGGCTTCCGGTACGGCGATCACGCGGCCCACAGCCTGACCCGGCTCACTCATGTAGTCCTGGATTCCCGTCCAGGACGCTGCGCTTAGCTGCCGCGAAGCGACGACCTTGAAATTCATCAGTCCATCGTCGCCACCCAAGTCGGACAGGTTTAGCGACGTCGAAAGGGTAGATCCCGAGCGGGTCACCGCAAAGCTCTTCTGCGAGATGTGGCTCAACACGGCGTCACCCCCAAAGGCGCTAGCATTGAAGCGAAGAACGTACTCTGCTCCGATCAGATCGCTGTCTAGATGTGTGGACGTTACCCCCGCGAAACCCGTCGCGGGATTCTGGTCGATGTCGATGACAAAGAAGGGACTCGCCTCGGTCAACGAGGTTGAAGGCCCGAAATCAACCGAGAACGTGACGCTACCGCCAGAGTCGATCGAGACCGATGCGGAAGCCAAATCTGGGTTCGAGCCCTCGAGCGTGTCCGTCAGGCTGCCGAAGCCTACGACTGCGGCGTGCGCACTGATTGCCATGGATAGCAGCATGCCCAGCGCGTAGCGAAATAACCTCATAGCGTTCTCCGTTTCAAGTTTGATTTCAGTATGGCGCCTGTTCATGTCGTCTCCTGCGCATCGTTGCGATGTGGACACGGGAACATCGCGGTGCCGCCGTTGATTCGTGGCTGCAGGAGGCCGAACCATAATTCACCCCATCGCGCGTGCGCATAGTCCTTTTGTTAGATAGCGCGCCGGGACTTGGTCTCCTAGAGTCTTCGATCATTAGAGTTTTCCATCAGCGGGCTGCTCGGTTGCATTTGCGGCAATGAAACAATCGCTGCTCGATCGCTCTATCGCGTGCGTGGATGCCCGGTGTTGTCGCGATTCCGGTCGCACGATAACCAAGTCCCGGCTGGCACCGGTAGGGCAGAGTGCTTAGCCTCCAGCCACTACAAACGAATGCGAATTGCTCGACGCACGGAGAGCCCAAATCGGGATCTTGGAATATTGCGAGGTAAATCTATGCCAACGGAACCGCAGGTAGCGCACGACGAGCGACGCTTGGTTCTCTGCTTCGACGGGACCTGGAACACCGACCGTTCGAACACCAACGTCTCGCGGCTGTTTCGCAAGATCGCCGACAACCAAAACGGCTGCGGTGCGCAGCGTCGCTTCTACGATGAAGGCGTCGGCACCAAATGGGGCGAGCGGTTTCGCGGCGGCGTGCTGGGGATGGGGCTCGATCGCAACATCCGCGACGGCTACGCCTGGTTGGCGACGCAATATCCGCTCGCCGCAGAGATGAACGTCGATGCGCAGAATTTCGTCCAGGGCCCGAACATCTATTTGTTCGGCTTTTCGCGCGGCGCATTTACCGCGCGCAGTCTGGGCGGCCTGATCAATTGTGTCGGCATCCCGCGGTTGGAGACGATGCCGAATCCGAAGCCCGATGCGCCGCTGCGCGATCATCCCGTGATCCAGAAGGCTTGGGATCTTTACGCCAAACGCCCGATGCCGACGGACCGCAAGAAGTTCAACGAGAACAGCGCGGACGCAGCGCTGCGCAAACAGATCGCCGACTACGACAATTCGATCGATCTGTTCCGCAAGAACAACGCGATCTATCCGGTGCGCATTCACTTCATCGGCGTGTGGGACACGGTGGGGGCGCTCGGCATTCCGCGTGTGCTCGACTGGATTCCGCGCCCGTCGAACCAATACGTGTTTCACGACACGCGGCTCGGCGGCAACGTTCGCTTTGCGTATCACGCAGCGGCAATCGACGAGCACCGCGCGCCGTACAGCGTCGCTTTGTGGACCGATAAACAGAAGACGACCGAAGACGTCGAGCAGCGCTGGTTTCCCGGCGCGCATGCGGACGTGGGCGGGGGCTATGACGACGATCTGTTGCCCGATCCGCCGTTGGCGTGGATTGCGCAGAAGGCCGCCGACAAGGGCCTGCACTTCGTCAACGATCGCGGGCTCGTCGATGAGCAGACGGGCGCTGTCCTCTCGTCAGTCGCGCGTCCGCCTGCTGCATTCGATCTCGACGGGAAGGAATACTTGTCTCCGGTGCACGATTCGTATGCCGAATTTGCGGGCGGCACGTATCGCATGGTGCGCGGCCTTCCCGGTGCCGGTGGACGCGTGTATCGGCGCATGCTCGTCGAGGCAGATGGCATCGATCAAACACTGGACGCGAGCGCGCAAAAGAAGATGGATTGCGACCCGTCGTATCGGCCGCCGAATCTTTCGCAGGCCGGCCGCGTCGATGTCTCGTTCACGATCTCGACGCTGGATCTGAGTCCTCAAGCCGCGTGACGAGCACTAGATAAACACCGTGTGACCCGTACTAGACAACGTCAGGCGAAGCCATTGAAAAAGGAAGACCCATGTCGGTTCTACTCGATATCGCTGTTGGCTTGATCGTCGTCTTTGTATTGTTCTCGATCGTCGTATCCGGCGTGGCGGAATGGTCGGCGCAGCTCTTCGCGCGCCGTGGCAACTTCCTGCGGCTGGGGATGCGACGTTTGATCAACGATGAAGCCGTGTACCGGCGCGTGCTGCACCATCCGCTGATTGGGTCGCTCTACCGCGACCGCGCAGCACAAGGCAAACCGCCGTCCTACATTGACGCCGGCAACTTTGCGCTCGCGCTGAGCCAAGTTCTGATTGCGCGGGCAAACGTGAACGATGCGGGCGGCCATACTGCGCGGCCGCTGTCAGTAACTGCGCTTCGCGAGGCGCTGCGTGCACCGTCGCTTGCGGGATCGCCGGTGAGCATGGCGCTCTCCCCGATTTTCGATCAAGCCGGCGATGATCTCGACGCGGCGCTGAAAGGAATCGAAGCGTGGTTTGGATCGGCGATGAATCGCGTCGGTGGCTGGTACAAAGCGCGCACGCAAAAAATCGTGTTCGCGATCGGCTTAGTGTTGGCTGCTGTGTGCAACGTCGACTCGATCGAAATCTACAGCGCGCTGAATCGATCGTCCGAGACGCGTGCAGAATTGGTGGGCATGGCGCAGTCGATGACGGCGAGCGGCAGAGTCGGCGCCATTGATCTCACGCAATCGTCCGCCCGTGCGCCCACGCCAGCCGAGCTCGCCAGCCTGCGCCCCATGATGTCCGCTGGCTTGACCTTGCCGGTCGGCTACGCGTGCCTCGGCGTCGCGATGAATCCAGATGCGGCGGTGGCGAAGGTCGATGCTGCAGTGACGAACGCGGGCGCTGCTGTTGCGAACATTGCCGCGACGGTCTCCAATGCAAATGCTGCAACCGTCGTGATCGATGCGTCCGATCCTTGGCGTGCGTGCAAAACAGAGCTGACTAAATCATCCTTCGGCCGGTCGCCGGCAGCGTGGCTGCTGAAACTCATCGGCTGGGCGCTGACTGCATTTGCAGGAACGCTCGGCGCGGCGTACTGGTTTCAGTTGCTGACCAAAGCAATCGATATTCGCGGCAGCGGAAGCAAACCGCCGAGTGCGCCCGCAGTGTTGGACAACGACATAGCCGGCAGCAGCGGACGTCAATCTCCCTCTTCGCCCTCTGCTTGAAACGTGCGGCTACGTGGTCCACCGTGCCGGTGTGACGGTTGGTGGACCAACGTCTGCCCGATTTCCTTTCCAGAACTCGTCTGTGGGGAATAGGCGGGAGACGACAAGTCAACTCCTTGTTCGATCCGATTGAGCAAAAGTAGCTCACGTTCGCGCGCTGCGTGACGTCGACGCTGGGGGCTTAAGTTGTTCGCGCAGCGATTAACGAGATGAACGGAAGTTTCGCGTTGACCTCGGTTCTGTGTGTTCAATTTGTGGTGCCGTTCATGATTCGTGAACAGGACGAGCTATTGAACAGCGGCCGAGCTTCGTTCATAATCTGGCTCTGTTCAAAAAACCCGAACGCGGCCGGAAAATGAACGACCAAGCCGAAGCTATTGTCCTGAGCCGAGCCGGAGAGGCGCTACGAGCGCACGGCTTGACTGTTGTGCTGCAGAGAAAACTTCGGTCCAAAGCTCACAAACGTGCAGACGCATACATCAGAATCGGCAAAGATAAGCGCGGCATCGATTACCTCGTCGAAGTAAAAAGAAGAATCATCCCCACGACGTTGGGAGCCACGCTCGCCCAGCTCCGACACGCGGGTGAGGCGGTGGGTAGGCCGGCGTTAGTGGTTACGGATTACCTGACGCCGCCGATGGCGAAGCAACTGCATGCTCAGAAACAGCAGTTCGCCGATGCTGCTGGTAATGCCTATCTCGAAGGGCCGGGCTTGTTCGTTTTCGTGACCGGCCAAAAACTTTCCGAACGGCACATTGCGCCGCAAGCTGGCAAAGCTTTCACCACTGCAGGCATCAAAATCCTGTTTGCGTTGATCGCCGAGGAGGGGCTTGCGGATGCTTCGTATCGTGCAATTGCGGCTGCGGCCGGTGTAGCCCTCGGCACCGTGCCTGCCGTACTGGCCGATCTGCAAACGGCAGGCTATCTGCTCGTTGCTGGCAAGCGTCGGCGCCTGAACGCAACCAAACGTCTTCTAGACGATTGGGCGCTTGCGTACGCGCGAACGCTGCGCCCCAAGACATTGGTGAGTCGGTACGCTGCCGCGAGCTTCGATGCGTGGCGTGAGTGGAAGCTCGATGCCAAAGCTCGATGGGGCGGCGAGCCGGCGGCAAGCTTGCTCGTGCGTTATCTCAAGCCCGGCGTGCTTACGATCTATGCAGAAAAACTGTCCGCACGACTCATCGTCAAGCAACGCCTCGTAGTCGCCGGCTCGCTAGCGCATAACCACTTGATCGAAGTACGCCGACCGTTCTGGGGAAGCACATTGCGCGATGACGGTCGGCACGAAACGGCGGCGCCGGCGCTCGTCTATGGTGACCTTCTCGCGACCGGCGATGGCCGATGCATCGAAACTGCGCAAATGATCTATGACGGCTACCTCGCTCGATCTTTCCCAACTGGCTGACCTAACGCCCTATGCGGAGGTAGTGGCGGATGTGCAAGCCGCAGTTCGGCCGCTGGGAATCGAGCCTTTGATTGTCGGTGCGTTCGCGCGCGATCTACATTTGCTCTACCGCTATGGCATCGACACCCAGCGCCAAACAGAGGATCTCGATCTCGCACTGGCTCTACCTGATTGGACGACATTCGAAGCACTCAGGAGCGGTTGATTGAATCGAAAGCTTTTCGAGCATCACCTACTGCAGCACATCGTTTACGACATCGAAACGATTTGCCGATCGATCTCGTGCCCTTCGGCCCCGGCCATCAATGCGGTGTCGATTGAGGCTAACGTCTCGCAATAACTAAAATAGGATACCTATAGGTGTCCTTCATCGCGATAAAAGGACACCTATATGTTATCTTGTCCGCTTTAGAAGGTAACTTATAGGTGTCCCATGGAGCGAACAAAGCTAGCCCGTAGGAATCTCGATCGGCGGCTGTCGGGATTACGTCTCGCCAATCAATTGGCGCGACCGCCGCGTGGATGGCTACGCGCCATTCGCGACGCGGTCGGTATGACCGCCGTGCAGATGGCCACTAGGCTCGGCGTGTCGAAGTCGCGTGTGATGGCGATGGAGAAGGCTGAGCAGCGTGACGCAATTACGCTGGCCACTTTGAGGCGCGCTGCGGAGGCTCTGGACTGCACATTGGTATATGGGCTCGTGCCTAATACCTCTCTGTATAAAACGGTGCGTGACAGGGCGCGCAAAATCGCTGTGGAGCGCGTTGCGCGAGTCCACCACACCATGAAGCTCGAAGACCAAGCACTCTCTGTCAGTGAGATCGCAGCAGAGCGCGAGCGGCTAACAAAAGAACTGTTGCGCGGCAATCTGCGACGGCTATGGGATCAAACGGTATGAACGATGATCCACTGTTCGAGGCGGACGACGCAGCGACGCCTCTCACGCCGGACGAGATTACCGGGCTAATACCTACTTACATCACGCTGCGCCGGGAGCTAAACGAGGCTGAGCATCGAGGCATTGCGGCGGCGGAGCAGGCGGCATTTATGCGGAAAAGAACGGTGCTTGATGAGCACTACTTGAAGCTACTACACCGAAACATGTTCAGCGATGTCTGGAAATGGGCGGGGAAATTCAGGACGACCGAGCGCAATATCGGTGTCGACCCGGCGCGTATCGCAATTGAACTGCGCAAACTTGTCGGCGACGCTCGTTACTGGATCGATAACGCCGTTTATCCTGTTGACGAGATGGCGGCGCGGGTTCACCACAGGCTTGTGTGGATTCACTGCTTTCCTAACGGCAACGGAAGGCATGCGCGGCTAGCGACCGATCTCCTGCTCGCGAGCCTGCAAGCGTCACGCTTCACATAGGGGCAAGTTTGATTGACGCAGGGGAGACGCGGCAACGCTATGTGACTGCGCTGCGTGCCGCGGACGCGAATGACATACGACCGCTACTGGAATTCGAGCGGACATAACGCAGACACGAACTTAAAAGTTACTGCGACTTTGAACCAGGTGCGGCGGAGCTGATTTAATTCTGCTTGGGCTGGCAGAAGCGAAAGTTCGTTGTGAGGAGCGTAGTGTCGCAGATCCCGCCGAGTTATGAGCGGCCGTTACTCGAAATTGCGCGTATTACGTGGCTCGCTGCGTAGGCGGGCATCGGCGAGCCCACAGCAACCCGGGCCCCGGTGCGTGGCGAGCTTATTCCGGTCGATCGTCTGTAAACCGGCACCAGTCCTAAGAGTTTGTCGACAACTAGATCTGTTCATTTTTTATCGCTGTTCATTTCGTGTGAACAGCTTTCGGATATTGAACAAGCAGCCAAAAGCCGAATAGGCATTTTAGAAAAACCAGCATTGGGTAGTGGCATGATCGTACACGTCAGGATGCATCGATTTTGACACCGTATGATGTATCACTTATGCATATGCAGGGAGTACCGCTATGCGCACCACAATCAATTTGGACGAAGAACTTCTCACGCAAGCTCAGCAAATCACGGGCATGAGCGAGCGAACTGCCCTGATCCACGAAGGACTCAAGGCCCTCATCGAACGAGAAAGCGCGCGACGCCTGGCCCGGCTTGACGGCACTGAGGTGCGCCTACAGGCAGTCCCCCGGCGCCGCTCGCGCAGAGCATCATCCTGGTCGACACCTCTGTTGGGTCGATCATCTACGCAAAGGCACGCCGCAACGTGCTGGCGCCTTGGAGCAGGGTGTGGTGTTCATGCATCCGTTTGTTGTGGGAGAGTTGGCCTGCGGCAACCTGAAAAATAGACACGAAGTGCTGCGGCTCCTCGGCAACTTGCCCTGTGCCCCGGTGGCGACGGATGCAGAAGTGTTGCACTTCATCGAGCGCCGCGCTGATGGGTCGCGGTGTGGGTTGCATCGACGTCCATCTGCTTGCTTCAGTCGCCTTGGCGCAGACCGCACCCACGCCACTGAAGTTGGGCGCCAAGGCGCCCAAGGCGAATGTCGCCATGAAGAACGTGGACGGCACCTCGCTCACGTTGGCCAAGGCGGCCGGCAAGAAGGGCACGCTCGTGGTGTTCACCT